>NZ_JBFHHX010000039.1:0-24940 GCF_041596795.1 Lutibacter sp. | reverse complement strand
TTAATAAAGATGATTTTAAAGCGATAATTGACGCAATTTAATGGATAATATTTATATATCATATACATTTAAAATACACCCAAAAGAACCAGCAACCGAAATTTTGGTTGCTGAGTTGGGTGAAATTGGTTTCGAAAGTTTCGTTGAAAATGATGATGATTTAATAGCATACATTCAACAAACAGATTGGAATGAAAATATTTTAGACGATGTTTTTATTTTAAATTCTAATGAGTTTTCTATTTCTTATGAAATGGAAGTAATTGAACAAACCAATTGGAATAGTGAGTGGGAGAAAAATTTTAATCCAATTCAAGTAGATAATTTGGTAAGTATTAGAGCGCCATTTCACGAAAACCCAAATTTAAAATATGATATTGTAATTGAACCAAAAATGAGTTTTGGAACCGGTCACCACGAAACTACTCATATGATGGTTCAGCATTTGTTAGATCTTGATTTAACAAATAAAAAAGTGTTAGATATGGGTTGTGGAACTGGAATTTTAGCCATTTTTGCTGAAATGAAAGGAGCAAAACCTATTGATGCTATTGATATTGATAATTGGTGTTACCAAAATTCATTAGAAAATATTGAGCGAAACAACTGTTCAAATATTGATGTTTATGAAGGAGACGCATCGTTATTAATCAACAAAAAATATGATGTTATTATAGCTAACATTAATAGAAATATTTTGCTGAATGACATGCAATCGTATATGAATTGTTTAAATGATGATGGCATTATTTTATTTAGTGGTTTTTATAAAGAAGATATTCCAATTATTGATGCTGAAGTATCTAAGTATCAGTTTAAAATAGATAAAATTATTGAACGAAATAATTGGGTTGCTTTGAAGTATCAAAAATAATATTTAGCTTAGCAAAATGAGTACACAAAGAAAAATACAAGAAGAGGTTGATGTTTTAGAACAAGAAAAAACTCTAAACGAGATTGTTTTATTTAATGATGATGTAAATACTTTTGATCACGTTATAGATTCACTTATTGATATTTGCGATCATACTCCAGAGCAAGCAGAACAATGCGCTATGCTAGTTCACTATAAAGGAAAATGTACCGTAAAAACAGGTGAATATAACGATTTAAAACCACGTTGTACGCAGCTTTTAACAAAAGGATTATCTGCTGAAATAATTTAAAAAATCAGCCTAAAAATACTTAAAAAAAGGTTGTTTAAAAAGTATTGAAACTGTCATTCTGATTTTTTTTTCAGAATTTTATCATAGCAATTCTCTATTACTATGAGACCTAAATAAAGTTTAGGTTGATGAAAGTTTCACTTTTTAAACAACCTTTTTTTGTTTTATAAAGGTATATTTCCGTGTTTTCTATTTGGTTTTACAACTTCTTTACCTTCTAGCATTTGAAAAGTTTTTATTAATTTTCTGCGTGTATTTTTTGGGTTTATAACTTCATCAATAAATCCGCGTTTAGCAGCTCTGTATGGATCTGCAAATTTAAAAGCGTATTCAGCTTCTTTTTCGTTTAATTTTTCTTCTGGGTTTTCAGCTTCTTTTATTTCCTTTTTAAATATAATTTCAGCAGCACCTTTTGCACCCATTACCGCAATTTCAGCTGTTGGCCAGGCAAAATTCATATCCGCTCCAATATGTTTAGAATTCATTACATCATAGGCTCCGCCATAGGCTTTTCTTGTAATTACAGTAACTCTTGGTACAGTTGCTTCACTTAAAGCATATAATAATTTTGCGCCATTTTTAATAATTCCGTTCCATTCTTGATCGGTTCCAGGTAAAAATCCAGGAACATCCACTAAAACCAACAGAGGAATGTTAAAACAATCGCAAAAACGTGTAAATCGGGCTCCTTTTACCGAGCTGTTTACATCTAAACAACCTGCTAATTGTAAGGGCTGATTAGCTACAATGCCAATACTTCTACCAGCTAATCTGGCAAAACCTACAATAATATTTTCTGCAAAATCTTTATGAATTTCAAAAAAAGAATCTTCGTCAATAATTCCCTTAATTACTTGATGCATATCATAAGGTTTTGATGTATTTGCAGGAACTAAGTATTCAAGTTCTTCTCTTACTTCACTCTTAATTTCAAAAGGTATTTTTTTAGTAGTTTCTTTATTGTTTTGCGGTAAATAACTTAATAGTTTTTTAAGATCATCTAGGCAATCAATATCATTAGAAGCAGTTTTATGTGTAATTCCAGATTTTATAGCGTGAGCGCTTGCTCCACCCAATTCTTCGGAAGTAACTATTTCATTAGTAACAGTTTTTACAACATTTGGTCCCGTAACAAACATATAACTGGTTTCTTCTACCATTAATGTAAAATCTGTAATAGCAGGTGAATAAACAGCTCCGCCAGCACAAGGGCCCATAATTGCTGAAAGCTGCGGTACAACTCCTGAGGCTTGTACGTTTCTAAAGAAAATTTCGGCATATCCGCCTAAAGATTCTACGCCTTCTTGTATACGAGCACCTCCAGAATCGTTTAGACCAATAATTGGGGCTCCAACTTTAATTGCCTGATCCATTATTTTACATATTTTTTCGGCGTGAGTTTCTGAAAGTGATCCACCAAAAACCGTAAAGTCTTGTGCAAATACATATACCAATCTTGAGTTGATTGTGCCGTAACCTGTAATTACGCCATCTCCAAAAAATACTTGATCTTCCATACCAAAATCGGTACATCTGTGGGTAACTAAAATTCCCATTTCTTCAAAAGAGTCTTCATCTAGCAGGTAAGTAATGCGCTCTCTAGCAGTTAATTTTTTCTTTGCATGTTGCTTTTTTATTTTTTCTTCTCCACCACCTAAATATGCTAATGAAATTTTGGTGTTTAATTTATTTATTTTTGCTTCCATATTACTTTAGAATTAATTGGTTGGGAGTTTTAATATTGATTGCTCATTTATATGCAGATTTAATGCAAATAAAGCAGCAATTTTAGCCTCTTCTTCTATTTGTTGTTGTAATTTTTCGGGAGAATAATAGTCTTTTACAAAATGGGTGTTGAAATTTCCAGATCGGAATGCATGGTGTTCACAAACAAATTTTCCAAAAGGAAGCGTTGTACTCGCTCCAATAATTTGGTAGTTATCTATAGCCTCTATCATAAGTTGTATTGCTTCTTGTCTGGTTTTTCCATAAGTAATTAATTTTGCAAGCAATGGGTCGTAATAAATGGGAATATCTATGCCTTCTTCAAAACCGTTATCCACTCTAATCCCTTCTCCAACGGGAATTTTATAAGTAGTTAGTTTTCCTATACTTGGTAAAAAGTTATTTAAAGAATCTTCTGCATAAACTCTTAATTCTAGTGCATGACCTTTTATTTTTAAATCGTTTTGAGTGATATTTAATTTTTCTCCTCTCGCTATTTTTATTTGAAGTTCAACTAAGTCAACTCCAGTAATAAGTTCGGTAACAGGATGTTCAACTTGTAATCGAGTATTCATTTCTAAAAAGTAAAAATTTAGCTCTGAATCTACTAAAAACTCTACTGTGCCTGCACCTAAATAATTACATGCTTTAGCAACGGTAATTGCGGTATTTCCCATCTTTTCTCTTATTTCTTCTGTTAAAATAGAGGAAGGTGCTTCTTCAATTACCTTTTGATGACGGCGTTGTATACTGCATTCTCTTTCAAAAAAGTGAAGAATATGTCCATGACTATCAGCTAGTACCTGAATTTCTATATGTCGCGGAGAAGTTATATATTTTTCTATAAAAACGGATCCATCACCAAAAGCAGATTCAGCTTCGCTTATAGCACGTTTCATTTGTTCTTCAATATCATGTTCGTTTTCAACAATTCGCATACCTTTTCCACCACCACCTGCAGATGCTTTTATTAAAACTGGAAATCCAATTTGTTTGGCTATTTCTATTGCTTCTTTTGCGTTGTTAACAGGTCTGTCTATACCTGGAACCATTGGAATATTATAACTTTTTACAGCTTCTTTAGCGGCTAATTTACTACCCATAATTTTAATAGTGTCGGATTTTGGGCCAATAAAAATGATACCACTTTTTTCTACTTGTTCAGCAAATTTTGCATTTTCACTTAAAAAACCATAGCCAGGATGAATGGCATCTACATTTAATTTTTTTGCCTCTTTAATTATTTTATCTCCTAATAAATATGATTTATTAGATGGCGGTTCACCAATACAAACCACTTCATCGGCAAATCTAACATGTAAAGAATTTCTATCGGCAGTTGAATAAATAGCCACTGTTTTAATGCCCATTTTTTTAGCTGTTTTCATTATTCTTATAGCTATTTCTCCACGATTTGCAACTAATAATTTTTTCATAATAATTTAAGTTTAGAACATTTTTATGTTGAAAAATAGATTGTTTTATTCAAGCTCAATTAATAGTTGACCTTTTTCTACAGTAGATGCTATAGTTGTTTTTATTTTTTTAATGATTCCATTTTTATGTGCTGTAATTGCATTTTCCATTTTCATAGCTTCTAATAGTAAAAGAATTTCTCCCTCAACTACCTGCTGATTTTCTTTAACCATAATATTTAAAATAATTCCGGGCATTGGAGCTTTAATTTCATTAGATTTTTTTAAATGACCGTGCGAAAAACCTAATTCTTTAATTATAGAATCCAGTTCATTTGCAATTTTTATAGTATACCTGTTTTTATTTACTTGAACGGTATATTCTCGTGCATTGAAATTGGATTCTACAGTTTGAAGATTAAAAGATTTGTTGTTGTGAATTACATTAAAAATAAAATTTGAAAGCTGTTTAACATCTAATTTAGTAGCCTCAGATTTTTCAATGAAGAACTGGAAATCTTCGTTAACATTTATTGTGAAATTATTTTCCATAGAAATTTATTTAAATGATGTAATTAAAAAATGGCTCTTGTTTATAAAGTTATAGAATATTTTTTAAACAATCATATTTAAAACGTTGATTTTGTGTTTGTACCGAGTTATATAAAGATGTTTTTTATATCGTGGTTTTTAAGGATAGAATTAAGCACAAATAACGATTTGATTTTTAGTTGTTTATTGTTTTAAGGTGTGTTATTTTGATATAAAATATCAACTTAAACGTTTTCGAAGTTAATTTAGTGTATAATTAAGAGAAGATTGTTGTTGTATTTTTCAAATATAAAATGCATATTTGATTTTATTAATGTTAACAAAATTATTATGGGTTTAAAGAAACAATTTTTAAAAAGTAAGCCAATTTGTAAGGTAACTTTTTCATTATCGGAAGAAGAAGCGAAAGGAGCCAAAAAAGTTGATCTTTTAGGAGATTTTAATGATTGGAATACCAAAAAGGCTATTGCACTTAAAAAGAATAAAAATGGATCATTTAAAGTAGTACTTGATCTGGATGTTGAAAAAGAATACCAATTCAAATATTTATTTGATGGTGCTCAATGGGAGAACGATTGGGATGCAGATAAGTATGTTGATAATGGAATTGGAGAAGAAAATTCAGTTGTAGTGGTATAAATATCATATTATTATATAAACAAAAAAAAAGAGAATTCGTTAGAATTCTCTTTTTTTTTACTACTAACTAAAAAAATCAAAAACATTACTTAAACTGATTAAGTAATTGAATTATGATGTAAAAGTATCTGGTTTTTTCATGTTATTCTATGACTTTTGTCAGTTAATCTTAAAATAGTTGAATATTTTATTAAATAGGAGTCTGTTTTTTTTAAAAAAAGAGGATGTCTGCGTGCAATTTTCTGGTTTATTTTCTCATGTGTATCTGGTTAATGTGCAGTAAATCAATAAAATATATTTAAGTGTTTAGATTATTAGTAGGAGATTTTTGGGTATGCTATTTTTTTAAAGGATTTTTTATTTTTTTTCTAATATTTATATAAATCTTTGTTTTTCTACATTCTAAAATCATAATTTAACTTTTTTGGATTAAAATTCTTGTAATAATAGATGGTTTGATAACTTAAAATATTAGATAGATACATTATGATAAAAATTGACTTAAATTATGTAATACTATAATTAGGCGTTAGGGATAGCAATAAAATGCTAACAATAATAGTGAGGACTTGAAATAGATAACCCAATAGGAGGAAACATACATGTAAAAGTAGGTTGTGAGTGCTATTTATTAAATGTATTTTTGCCATTCTAAAAATAAAAGAAATGAGTTTATCAAAAGAATTAATTGCTAGAAGTGAATCTAAATGTGAATTATGCGGGGCAACGGAAAATTTAGTTGGTTTTGAGGTAGCGCCAAGTAATGAAAGTATTGTGGCGTGCAGTGTTTGTGTAAATCAGATTGAAAATGAAGATGCTGTTGAAGTGAATCATTGGCGTTGTTTAAATGATAGTATGTGGAGTCAGGTTCCTGCTGTTCAGGTAATGGCATGGCGTATGTTAACAAGATTAAGAGCGGAAGGTTGGCCACAAGATTTATTGGATATGTTATATTTAGATGATGAAACTTTGGCTTGGGCAAAAGCTACAGGTATTGGAGAAAGTACTGCTGATAAAATTATCCATAGAGATAGCAATGGTGTTATTTTAGAAGCTGGAGATTCTGTTGTTTTAATAAAAGATTTACCAGTGAAAGGTTCTAGCATGGTTGCAAAAAGAGGTACTGCCGTTAGAAGAATTTCTTTAGACCATGAAAATGCAGAATATATTGAAGGAAAGGTAGATGGGCAGACAATTGTTATAATTACAAAGTTTGTAAAGAAAATTTAAGTGAAATACTAAATTTGATAAAAAAAGCCTGTAAATTTTAAATTTACAGGCTTTTTTACTATATTTAATACTGAATATGAGAGAAATAGAAATAATAATATTTATTGAAAATAGTAATAAATTTTAATTTTCAATTCAGTTAAATTTCTCAATTATTATTAAATGCATAAAACCGTTCTACAAACCATAAACTTTAATTATTATGAAGAAATCTTTATTTATTTTATTTGCATTGCTATTTAGCTGTGTATTTGTTAATGCACAAGAATTTACTACGCACGAGTATAGAACTGTTGCTCCCGAAAATATGAATGAGTATATTAAAAGAGAAGTGCTTTATTGGAGTAAATTTGCTGAAAGTGAGATGAAAAAAGGAAATTTAACTTATTGGGCTGTATTGGAAAGAGTTGGCGGAGAAAACCAATTAAATGAGCCGAATATATTAAGAATTAATACGTTTGTAGATATTGATAAAGAAGTGGATTGGACAAGTATTACAAAACTTTTTCCAACTATGAGATTTGTTGATTTGGATGCAAGACAAATAAGTAAGACTACCGATAAAATTTTTCTAAGAGATTTAGGCAATCATATTCAAGCGGAAAAAGTTGTTCCTGAAAAAGACTTCAAATATATGCGTGTTAATTACCATAATATGAAAGATACTTGGTGGCATTTAAATTTTGAAGCTGAGCACGTAAAACCATATTTTCAGAAAGCAATGGATGATGGAAAAACAAGTATTAAAGGATGGGGAAATTCTTTAATTTTAACTCCTAAATCAGATGGATTTCAATATAAAACCCATTCTTACGAGTTCTTCTCTTCGTTAAAAGACGCTTTAGGTCCGAATGATTTTCCAGACTTAGATTTTCCGGAAAATTTTTATAAACAATATTTGGAAAATTATGTAGGAGAAAGAAATGTAAGAATATATAAAGTAATTAAATTTATTGATGTTAACGATATTGTGAAGCAATAAAAAAAGAATAAAAAAAGCCAGTAATTTAAATTACTGGCTTTTTTTATTTCAATTAATTTGTTTTAAAATTAAATTAAGATTTTGACATTTCTGTAAAATATTTGTAGAACAAAGGAATTGTTTCAATTCCTTTTAAATAGTTAAATACTCCAAAATGTTCATTTGGAGAGTGAATAGCATCACTATCTAAACCAAATCCCATTAAAATAGTTTTGCTTTTTAGTTCTTTTTCAAATAAAGCAACAATAGGTATACTTCCTCCAGAACGTTGTGGAATAGGAGCTACACCAAAAGTTTCTGCATACGCTTTATGGGCTGCTTTATACCCAATATTATCTATTGGAGTAACATAACCTTGTCCGCCATGATGTGGTTTTACATTTACTTTAACCGATTTTGGAGCAATACTTTCAAAATGATTTTTAAATAATTCTGTAATTTCTTTCCATTCCTGATTTGGAACTAAACGCATGGATATTTTAGCATACGCTTTGCTGGCAATTACTGTTTTTGCACCTTCACCAGTATAACCACCCCAAATTCCGTTAACGTCTAATGTTGGACGAATAGAATTTCGTTCGTTTGTTGTATATCCTTTTTCACCATATACATCATCAATATCCAAGGCATTTTTATAGTTTTCTAGTGAAAATGGTGCTTTTGCCATTTCAGCTCTTTCCTTTTCTGATAATTCTTGAACCTTATCATAAAAACCAGGAATTGTTATATGATTGTTTTCATCGTGTAGTGAAGCAATCATTTTAGTTAAAATATTAATAGGATTGGCAACAGCACCACCATACAAACCCGAGTGTAAATCTCTGTTTGGACCAGTAACTTCTACTTCAACATAACTTAATCCACGCAAACCAGTTGTAATAGACGGTTGTGTGTTAGAAATCATACCAGTATCAGAAATTAAAATAACGTCGTTTGCTAACTTCTCTTGATTTCTTTCTACAAACCAAGCTAAACTAGAAGATCCAATTTCTTCTTCACCTTCAATCATAAATTTTACGTTGCAAGGAAGCGTATTGTTTTGGGTCATATATTCTAACGCTTTTACGTGCATATACATTTGACCTTTGTCATCACAAGCGCCACGCGCAAAAATAGCTCCATCAGGATGTTTAGCGGTTGTTTTAATAACTGGCTCAAACGGAGGAGAATCCCATAAATTTATTGGGTCTGCTGGTTGAACATCATAATGTCCATATACCAAAACTGTTGGTAAATTGTTATCTATAATTTTTTCGCCATAAACAATAGGATAACCTGGAGTATCGCAGATTTCTACAAAATTACAACCTGCTTTTTCTAAAGCTAATTTTACAGCGTCTGCAGTGTTTAGTACATCTTGACTATAGGCAGAATCTGCACTTATAGATGGTATTTTTAGTAATTCAATAAGTTCATTAATAAATCTGTCTTTATGCTGATTTACATATGATTTAATATTTTCCATTAAAATTGTATTTATTTTAATCAAAATTACGTAATTTTTTTTTGATTAAAATTGATAAATATTTTTTTTAATAACTCCTTTGCTATTTGTAAGTATTGTGTATATTTGCACCCACAATTACCACGCGGGCGTGGTGGAATTGGTAGACACGCCAGACTTAGGATCTGGTGCCGCAAGGTGTGGGAGTTCGAGTCTCCCCGCCCGCACAATAGAAAGCTTCTCAAATTGAGGAGCTTTTTTTTGTTAAATTAAGTTTTTAACGCCATTTAAAAGCACCTATTTATGGGTTATATGGTTTGTTAAATTGTGGCTCTTATTTGCGTTTAATTTTATGCATAGTAGGTAGTCTTTTAAAATTTTGATATACGGTAGTTACTAATAATAGTTTTAAAGCACGTTTTTATAGCAAGTTTAGTATTGTTATTTTACAATTATTCTTGGAATGTTTAACGGAAGTCTTGTTAAAAGTTCGTAATTTAAAAGGTTACTTTGTTCGCTAAATGAATTTACAGAAATGGATTTATCGTGTTGTTTGCCAATTAAAATAACTTCATCGCCTTTGGAAATTTTAGAAGAGTTTGTGCTAACAGTAAGGCTATTCATGTTTATTGTGCCAACAATTTTAGCTAATTTACCATTAATCAATACCGATCCAATATTGCTTAAACTTCTACTATAACCGTGTGAATAGCCAACTGGAATTATGGCTAAATTTAAGTTTTTTAAGGCAAGATAACTTGTGCCATAACCTACAAAGTTTCCTTTATTAATTTGTTTTACGGCTAAAACTTTAGTTTTCCATTTAATAATGCGTTTAAGTAAATTGGGGGTTTTTTCACCTTCACCACAATACTTTATATGTGTTTCTTTGTTTGGCCAAAAGCCATATTGTAAAATTCCAATTCGTACCATGTTGCCTTGGGTTTCTGGATAATTTATTAAAGCAGCAGAACAGGAGGTATGATGGTAAATTGGATGTAGATTTTTACTTTTAAAGAGTTGGTGGGCAATATTAAAATTTTCAATTTGTTTTGAAACTCGAAAATAGTTTGCCTGACTTTCAGCACCTGCAAAATGTGTAAAAAGTCCTTGAAGGGTTATGTATTTTAAATTGTTGTTGATGATTTCGCAAACCACAGGAACTTCAGACAGCTCAAAACCTGTACGCACCATGCCAGTTTCAATTTCAATATGAATTTTAGCTTTTTTATTTAATTTATTGGCAACTTTTATTGCTTGGTCAAGTCTTTGATAGTCAAAAACAGCAAATTCTATGTTGTTTTCTATAGCCCAGTCAATAGCCTCTCCTTCAATGGCTCCCATGATAAAAATATCAGGAGTTTTATCAATGTTTTTAACTATTGTATAAGCTTCATCAGCTGAATGAACTGCAAAATAATCTACACCTAAACTTATAGCCATTTTTACAAATTCAGGAATTCCATGTCCGTAGGCATTGCCTTTTACAACGCTGCAAAAACGAACACCTTTTTTCATTCTTTTCTTTATAAATTTTAGATTGTTTTTTAAAGCTGCAGTACTTAATTCTATGGTGGAAGATTGGAACATTGTTAATTTTTTAAATTGGTATTAGTTATTATTTCCTTAAATATAGTAACTCCAGTTTTTAATAATTCATCAGGGAAATCGTAATCAGGATTGTGTAATGCTGGAGTATTTAATCCACTTCCAATACCAAACATACATCCTTTGTACAATGATGTAAATAAGCCAAAATCTTCTCCCCATTTAAAAGGAGTAGGGTTTTTAATGATAGAAAAATTGTTTGTTTCTGCACACTTAACTACTAAATCTGTAGCAGCTTTGTTATTTATGTTTGCACTAAAAGTTTGTGTAAAGCTAAAGCTGCAGATTAAATGTTGTTGTTTAGAAATTTTGGTTGATAATTCTATAATTTCTTGTTGAAGTTTATATAAATTTTCGTCATTCCAGCATCTAAGTGTAAAATGTATTGTAGCTTTTCCAGCTGAAATTCCGTAGGCTTTTTTTCCTAATTTCATATAAACGGGTGTTATAATTCTCATTTTTTCATTGGCTACATCTTTTATTTGTTTGGTTAAACTTTCATTTATTATTTGAGCTACTGCAATTGCAGGATTTATACCTTTTTCAGGTTCGGCTGCATGAGAAGTTTTCCCTTCAAGGTTTATAATTATACTAGTTACGGCTGCGGTAAATGTATTTTCTCTAACTACAATTTGGTTTAGTGGGTAGCCTGGTAAATTATGAAGTGCAAATACAAAATCGGGTTTTATATGTGCTAATTTTTTATCAGATAACATTGCTTTTGCTCCTTTTCCATTTTCCTCTGCTGGTTGAAATAATAGATGAATTTTTCCTTTTAAAGGTATATTGTCTGATAAATATTGAGCTACGCCACATAAAATTGTACTATGACCATCGTGACCGCATTTATGAGAAACATTGGTGTGTACAGAAGCGTGACTAAAATTATTGGTTTCCTTAATTGGTAAAGCATCTAATTCTGCCCTAAATAATATTTCTTGGCCCTTTTCAAAAGAATCCCAAGTAGCCAAAATACCATAACCACCTATGTTTTTAGTTATTGAGATTGGGTTGCAATTTTTTATAAAATTATATACTGACCTAGAAGTTTCTTTTTCTTTCCCAGAAATTTCAGGATGTTTATGTAAGTATTTTCTGAATTCTTGTAATTGTTGGTAATTAATTGGCATTTTAAATATAATTGAAGATTATTTCTAGTATAATTTGGTTTTAATATACTAAAAGAAAAATTTCACTGTTATCTCACTTTATACAACCAGTTGTGGAAACAATAAGACTTATTATGTTCGAATGCAAATACGTTCAAAACAAGTATATGCTAAGATATAAAATCTAGAGGTTAAAAACTATAAATTAGCAATTGGTTTATAATTAAAAATCTTGTTTAGATTAGTTTTAATCTTGCTTTACTGATGTATTTTATGATGGTATAAAATAAATATATAAGTTATTTTGTTGGTGTTAAAAGGTTGTGTTTTTTGGATTGGATTCTTTTTGTTTTAGAATTAATCTTAATAGTGTTTTGTGTTGTTTATTTTTAGTAAGTTAGCGATTTGTAAAAATAAATGTAAAATTAACACTTAATATTTTGTATTGTTAAAATTATGGACTTTACCCAAGAAACGTATAATTTAGTTATAGATTCTCCAGGAAGAATAAATATTATAGGTGAGCATACAGATTATAATAACGGATTTGTTTTACCAACTGCCATTGATAAAAAAATACAATTTAAATTTAGAAAAAATAACTCGCCATCAATTTGTAATGTGTACAGCGCAAATTACAATACTAGCTTTTCATTTGATTTAAGAAATATAAAGCCAAGTTTACAACAATGGGAGAATTATATTTTAGGAGTTATTTACGAAATTCAGCAATTATCAAACAAATTAGAAGGGTTTGATTGTGTTTTAGAGAGTAATATTCCTGTTGGATCAGGTATTAGTTCTTCAGCAGCATTGGAATGCGGTTTAGCTTTTGGATTGAATGAGATGTTTAATTTAAAACTATCAAAAATTTCTTTGGTTAAAATTGGCCAGCGTGCAGAACATAATTATGTGGGTACAAAATGTGGAATTATGGACCAGTTTGCATCGGTAATGAGTAAAGCCGGTCACGTTATTTTATTAGATTGCCAAAGCCTTGAGTATAGCTATGTTCCAATTGATATTAATCCTTATAAAATTTTGTTGTTAAATACAAATGTTTCGCATAATTTAGCATCCGGTGAATATAACCTCCGTAGGCAACAATGCGAGGATGGTGCTAAAATTATTAGTAAAAAATATCCAAAAGTAAATTCATTAAGAGATGTTTCTTCAGAAATGTTGTTAGAGTTTAAAAATGAATTAGATACGGTTACTTTTAACAGATGTTATTATGTTGTTGATGAAAAGGAACGTGTTTTAAATACAGTTGAAGCTTTAAAAAATAATAAGCTTAACATTGTTGGAAAAAACATGTATAAAACCCACGAAGGATTATCAAAGTTATATGAAGTTAGTTGTCCCGAATTAGATTTCTTAGTAGATTTTTCTAAAAACTACAGTAAAGTTATAGGAGCAAGGGTTATGGGAGGTGGATTTGGTGGTTGTACAATTAATATTGTGCACAAAGATTTTATTGAACAGTTTACAAAACAAGCTTCTGAAGCCTATTTTAAAAAGTTCAACATTAAACTAACAGCTTTTGAGGCTATGCCAAGCGAAGGCACAAGTATTGTAAATAACTAAATTAAATATATATAAATTATGACAACACATTTTGAATTCTGGGATTATTTCATATTTATAGCATACGCCGTGCTAATTTTGGGTGTAGGTTTATGGGTTTCCAGAGATAAACAAGGCCATGAGAAAAATGCTGAAGATTACTTTTTGGCAAGTAAATCGTTGCCTTGGTGGGCTATTGGAGCAAGTTTAATTGCGGCTAATATTTCGGCAGAACAGTTTATTGGAATGTCAGGTTCTGGTTTTGCACTTGGTTTGGCAATTGCTTCTTATGAGTGGATGGCTGCTATTACTTTAATTATAGTAGGTAAATATTTTTTACCAATTTTTATAGAAAAAGGATTGTATACAATTCCAGAATTTGTTGAAAAACGATTTTCTACAAATTTAAAAACAATATTAGCGGTATTCTGGATTGGTTTATATGTATTTGTAAACTTAGCTTCTGTATTGTATTTAGGAAGTTTAGCTTTAGAAACAATTATGGGTATTCCAATGATTTACGGAATTATTGGTTTGGCCTTGTTTGCTGCAGCGTATTCTTTATATGGTGGACTTTCAGCCGTAGCTTGGACAGATGTTATTCAGGTAATATTTTTAGTTTTAGGAGGTTTAGTTACCACCTATATTGCTTTAAATACGGTTTCTGGCGGAGAAGGAGTTATTGCAGGAATTAAAACTGTTTATGAAGCTACTCCAGAAAGATTTGCAATGATTTTTGATGAGTCTAATGCATATTATGACATGTTACCTGGAATTGGAGTTTTAATTGGTGGAATGTGGGTTGCTAACTTATATTATTGGGGATTCAACCAGTATATTATTCAAAGAACCTTAGCGGCTAAATCTTTAAGAGAAGCTCAAAAAGGTATTTTATTAGCTGCAGGATTAAAATTAATTATACCAGTTATTGTTGTTGTTCCTGGAATTGCGGCATATGTTATGGTTAATGACCCTGAAATTATGGCTAGATTAGGAGATGCTGCTTTAAAGAATTTGCCTTCTTTAGAACAAGCAGATAAAGCGTATCCTTGGTTATTACAATTTTTACCTACAGGAATGAAAGGTGTGGCTTTTGCAGCTTTAGCAGCCGCAATTGTATCGTCATTAGCATCAATGCTTAACTCTACATCTACCATTTTTACAATGGATATTTATAAACAATATATAAATCCAAATGCAAGTGATAAAACAACAGTAAATGTTGGTAGAATTTCTGCTGCAGTTGCTTTAATTATTGGAAGTATTATGGCTCCATTATTAGGAGGTATTGACCAAGCATTTCAATTTATACAAGAATATACAGGAATTGTAAGTCCAGGTATTTTAGCAGTATTTATGTTAGGTTTATTTTGGAAAAAAACTACCAACAAAGCAGCTATTGTTGGTGCATTAGCATCAATTCCAATTGCAATGTACTTTAAAATTGCCCCAAACGGATGGTCTACAAGCCCAATTTTTGTAAACATTCCTTTTATGGACCAAATGGCTTACACTGTATTGTTAACGGCAATTGTAATTGCAGTGGTTAGTTTATTACAAAATAAAGGACAAGATGATGCTAAAGGTATTCCTATTACAAAACAATTATTTAAAACATCTCCAACCTTTAATATTGGTGCCTTTGCAATTATGATTATTTTAGTTGCTTTATATGCAATGTTCTGGAATTAATTTTAAAATAATTTATTTTAAAAAAGGGACTTTCTATCTTTAGAAAGTCCCTTTTTTATTTCATTCTACTAATGTTTCATATTTAGTTTTACCTAATTAAAGGCAATGTAATTAAGAGTATTTTTTTAATGGATGATATAATGTAATTATTCGCTAATTTTTTGACAAAATTTAATTACAAAAGAGCAAAGTAGTTGGTTAACTTTGAATCTTAAATTTTAAGGAATAAATAAAATGAAGCTAAAAGTAATTAGTTTATATATATTTAATGTATTTATTGTGTGCAATTTTTATGGATGTAAAGTTTTAGAAGATAGCACCAAAATTGCCAAAGAATCCGAAAAAGCATTAGAAATAAAACAACAATTATATAAAAAATTAGTAGCAATTTCTAAAAAAGGAATTGCCATTGGTCATCAAGATGATACCTCGTATGGTTTAGGTTGGAACCACAAGAATAATCCAAAAATTACCAAAAGTGATGTTGAAATAGTTACAGGAGATTTCCCTGCTGTTTTTGGTTTTGACTTAGGTTGGATAGAAATTGATAAACCCTACAATTTAGATACGGTTCCATTTCAATCAATGAAAAAATTAATTATTGATGCACATAAAAAAGGAGGTATAATTACTATTAGCTGGCACGCTAATAACCCTGTTTCTGGAGGAAGCTCTTGGGATAAAACTTCCGCTGTATCGCAAATAATAAAAGGTGGAATTGAACGTGAAAAGTACGAAGTTTGGGTATCTAAAGTAGCCGCATTTATAAAAGATTTAAAATATCAAAATAAACCTATCCCAATTATTTTTCGACCATTTCATGAAATGAACGGCTCTTGGTTTTGGTGGGGAGGTGAAAATTGCAAACCAGAAGATTATAAAATATTATGGCGTGAAACAGTTGATTTGTTAAAAAACAAACATAAAATACACAGCCTTTTATATGCCTTTTCTCCAAATAAATTAGGTAAAAATGATCAGTATTTAGATTATTATCCGGGCGATGAATATGTAGATATTTTAGGAATGGATATTTATGATTTTAATGATTCTGAAGAATATATGAAATCCGTAAAACATGATTTGGCAATTTTGAAAGAAATAGCCACTCAAAAAAATAAGTTATACGCATTTACTGAAACTGGTTTGGAATCTCTTAAAACTAAAAACTGGTTTACAAAAGTATTATACCCAAGTATTGAAAATACTGGAATATGTTGGGTGTTAACTTGGCGAAATTACGACACTAAACATCATTATATGCCTTATAAAGGGCACTTAAACGAATTGGATTTTATCGAGTTCGAAAAATTACCTAAAACTTTATTTTTAAAAGATATTAATTCCTTAAACTAACTTATGAAATTATTACACTCAGTAGATATTTTAATTATTGCCATTTATTTAGTAACCATTGTTGTTATTGGACTTGTTTTAAGAAAAAAGGCTCAACAAAGTAAAGATGACTACCTTTTAGGAGGAAAATCAATTCCTTGGTACTTGTTAGGCTTGTCAAACGCCTCAGGAATGTTCGATATTTCTGGAACAATTTGGCTAGTTACCTTAATGTTTGTTTACGGAATTAAAAGTGCTTGGATTCCTTGGTTATGGCCCGTTTTTAACCAAATATTTTTAATGGTTTATTTGTCTAAATGGCTTCGAAGATCCAATGCAACTACAGGTGCAGAATGGATTGGAACTCGTTTTGGATTTAAAAAAGGAGCTAAATTATCGCATATAGTAGTGGTGGTTTTTGCTTTAATTATGTGTTTGGGTTATTTGGCTTATGGATTTATTGGTTTAGGTAAATTTATTGAAATATTTATTCCTTGGGAAATTGTTAGTAATTATGTTCCCTTTGCTGTTTCTCCAGAATTTGTGCCGCATTTCTACGGAATAATTTTTACTTGTTTTGCTGTTTTTTACTCATTACTAGGAGGAATGTCAGGTATTGTTTGGGCAGATGTTGTTCAATTTGGAATTATGACGGTTGCTGCCTTAGTAATTGGTTTTTTAGGTTTTCAAGCGGTAGGAGAACATATTTTAGATGTTCCTGAAGGTTGGCTAAGTCCTACTTTTGGTTGGGAATTAAATATGGATTGGAGTGCTATTATTCCCGAAGTGAATGAAAAAATTCAACAGGATGGATTTGGATTATTTACCATATTTTTTATGATGATGGTGTTTAAAGGTGTACTTGTAAGTATTGCAGGTCCAGCACCAACGTATGATATGCAAAAAATTCTTTCTTCAAAATCAGCTGAAGAAGCATCTAAAATGAGTGGTTTTGTATCGGTTGTTTTAATGCCAATTCGTTATTTAATGATTGCTGGTTTTGCTGCCTTGGCTTTAATTTATTACGAAAAATTAGATTTAATAAATTCAACTGGCGATATAGATTTTGAACTTATTTTACCAACCGCTATAAAACAATTTGTTCCAGTTGGCTTGTTAGGTTTATTGTTGGCTGGTTTAATTGCTGCTTTTATGTCCACTTTTGCTGGTACTTTAAACGCTGCACAAGCATATTTGGTAAACGATATTTATTTAAAGTATAAAAATCCCGAAGCTAGCAATGTTCAAATTAAAAACATGAATTACCTAACAGGAATCATAGTTGTTGTAGTGAGTATTGTTTTAGGGTTATTTGCTAAGGATGTAAACTCTGTTTTACAATGGATTGTGTCTGTATTATACGGAAGTTATGTTGGTGCAAACATTTTAAAATGGCATTGGTGGCGATTTAATGGCGAAGGATTTTTCTGGGGAATGACTGCCGGATTAGTTTCTGCTGGTATTATTCCTGAATTATTCCCTAATGTTTTAGGCTTGTATTTATTTCCTATAATTCTTCTAATTTCGTTAATAGGGTCAATTATTGGAACTTTTATTGCCCCTCCAACAAATGAAACTATATTAATGGAATTTTATAAAAATGTTCGTCCTTGGGGATTTTGGAAACCTATTCACGATAAGTTAGTAGCTCAAGATCCAACCATCAAAAAAAATAACGATTTTGGTAGAGACATGTTTAATGTTTTTGTGGGTATTATAGCTCAAACATCGTTGGTAGTATTGCCTATGTATATCATTTTCAGACAAAATACACCTGTGTATATTTCAATAGCAATATTAGTAGTATGTGCATTTTTATTGAAAAAGTTTTGGTGGAATAAGTTAGGCGAAAAATTAGATTAATTATGAAGTTAAAAAATAAAAGTTTTCAAAAGGAAATTAAACGTTTCAATAAATTAATAGAGAAAAAAAACAAACCTGTTTCACATTCAAATGGAGTTTATCAACGCTATAAAAATCCAATTGTTACCGTAAATCATGTACCTATTCATTGGCGCTACGATTTAAATCCGGAAACAAACCCATTGTTTTTAGAGCGAATTGGGGTAAATGCAGCATTTAATGCAGGTGCAATAAAGTGGAATAATAATTATGTTGTATGCGTTCGTGTGGAAGGAGTAGATAGAAAGTCCTTTTTTGCTATCGCAGAAAGTCCAAACGGAATCGATAATTTTAAATTTTGGGATAAACCTTGTGTAATTCCTCAAATTGATGGAAATCCAGATACAAACGTATATGATATGCGTTTAATAGCCCACGAAGATGGTTGGATTTATGGAATTTTTTGTACGGAACGGAAAGATCCAAATGCACCATTAGATGATACAAGCTCTGCAATTGCAAACGCAGGAATTGTTAGAACCAAAGATTTAATTTATTGGGAACGATTACCAGATTTGGTTTCAACTTCTGGCCAACAACGAAATGTAGTATTACACCCAGAATTTGTAAACGGAAAATATGGTTTATATACACGTCCGCAAGATGGTTTTATAGAAATTGGAAATGGTGGCGGAATTGGTTTTGGTTTGGTAGATGATATGACCAATGCTGTGGTAAAAGAAGAAAAAATTATTAATAATAAAATTTATCACACCGTTTATGAATTAAAAAACGGCTTGGGTCCAGCGCCTATAAAAACAACAAAAGGTTGGCTGCATTTAGCACACGGAGTTAGAAATACCGCTGCTGGTTTACGTTACGTTTTGTATATGTTTATGACCGATTTAAATGATATTACTAAAGTAATTCATCAGCCAGCAGGCTATTTTATGGCGCCAAATTATAAAGAAACCTTAGGCGATGTTTCTAATGTATTATTTTCAAATGGATGGATAAACGATACTGATGGAACGGTATATATTTATTACGCTTCGTCAGATACTCGTATGCATGTTGCAGTTTCATCTATAGACAAATTAGTAGATTATGTTATTAATACTCCAGAAGATAAATTTACTTCAGCAGGTTCAGTGCAAACTATTATAAATTTAATTGAAAAAAATAAAGGACTGTATTAATGCAAACACTAATTAACCATATTTTAAATGATTCGGAAATTGAGTTAAAAAATATTTTAAACTATTGGACTACACAATCCATAGACGAATTAAATGGTGGTTTTGTTGGGCAAAGAGATTATTATAATAATGTTGTTGAAAATGCTTCAAAAGGAATTATTTTAAATTCAAGAATTCTTTGGACATTTTCGGCGGTTTCTAATCATTATAAAGTAAATAATTATGCTACGTATTGCAATCGTTCGTATAATTATTTAAAAGACTTTTTTAAAGATGAACGTTATGGCGGAGTTTTTTGGGAATTAGATGCAACCGGAAAACCAATTAACAAAAGAAAGCAAGTATACGCTCAAGCTTTTATGATTTATGCTTTGTCCGAATATTATCAATTTTCAAAAAAAGAGGAGGTTTTAAATTGGGCAATTGAAATTTATAATTTGATTGAAAAACACGCAAATGATGCTGTTTTTAATGGATATATTGAAGCTTTTAATGAAGATTGGTCTTCAATTGAAGATATGCGTTTAAGTGATAAGGATGCCAATGAAGCAAAAACAATGAACACGCATTTACATGTTTTAGAAGCATATACTAATTTGTATAAAGTATATAAAAATGATGCTTTAAAAAGAAATTTAACCAACTTAATTCAGCTTTTTTTCGATAAATTTTTGAATGTAGATACTCATTTTCAATTATTTTTTGATGAACAGTGGAACGCAAAAGGAACCATAATTTCTTATGGGCACGATATTGAAACTGCTTGGTTGTTAATTGAAGCAGCTAAAGTTGTTGAAGATAAAAAGTTAATTGCAAAAACAGAAAGTTTAGCTATTACTATTGCCAAAACATTTATAAAAGAAGGAATTGATATAGATGGTGGCGTATTTTATGAATTTCAACCTGAAACAAATAGTTTAGATTCAGATAAACATTGGTGGCCACAATCTGAAGCTATGGTAGGTTTATTGTACGCTTATAAAATTTCTAATGACGAAAAATACTTGAAAAAAACAGTAGAGATATTAAGTTTTATTCAAAATAATATTAAAGATATAAAACATGGAGAATGGTTTTGGAAAGTGAATAAAAATGGAGAGCCAGACCGCAATCAGTATAAAATGGGGATGTGGAAAGCTCCATATCATAACTCAAGAGGTTTTATAATGCTTCAGAAATTGCTAACTTCTTAATTTAACTAACCATGAGAAATTATTTCATTTTTGTAATTGTTGTATTTGTATCCCTTTCTAGTAGTGCACAACACACAATAAAAAATACAATAAACAATGTTGAACTTATTACTGTAAAAGATTCAAAATTTTTTAAAGGAGATAAGCCGTATTATTTTATTGGTGCAAATTATTGGTATGGACCTTTAATTGGAGCAAAAAACGGGGGAGATAGAGCTCGTTTGTTGAAAGAATTAGATTTAATGAAAGCCCAAGGAATTGATAATCTTAGAATATTAGTTGGTGCTGAAGGAGATGGAGGAGATTCACGTGTTCATCCAGCTTTGCAATATGAACAAGGTAAATACAACAATGAATTGTTAGATGGTTTAGATTTTTTAATGGCTGAAATGCGCAAAAGAAATATGTATGCTGTTTTGTATTTAAATAATAATTGGATATGGTCTGGTGGTATGTCGCAATATTTAGAGTGGAATGGCTACGGAACAGTTCCCAATCCTTTTTTGCCAGATTATTCTTGGGATGATTATTTGAATTATACAAAACAGTTTCATAGCTGTATACCTTGTAAAGAAGCTTTTTATAAACATGTTAAGTTTATTATGGAACGTACAAATGCGTACACAAATATTAAATATATTAATGATAATGCAATTATGTCATGGCAGGTAGCAAATGAGCCAAGAGTTTTAATATCTCCAGATCACGAAACTGCTTTTGCTGATTGGTTAAATAAAACTGTAGATTTAATAGAAAGTTTAGATAGTGTTCATTTAATTTCTACAGGAGCAGAAGGGAAGGCGAGTTATTTACAAGATATAGCAATGTACCAACGCCTACATTCCAATAAAAATATTGACTATTTAACAATGCATATGTGGCCAAAAAATTGGGGTTGGTATTCTATTAATAATGAAAAAACATCAACAATAACATCTATTCAGAACGCCAATGCTTATTTGGATGAGCATATTTTAGTAGCTCAAAAAATGAAAAAACCAATTGTAATGTCAGAGTTTGGATTTCCACGTGAAAAGGAAAGTTTAAATCCTACTTCTTCAATAACAAATAGAGATAATTTTTATAAAGCCGTAATTGATAGAATTACCCAAAGTAAAGTAGAAAAAGGTGTTTTAGCAGGACTTAATTTTTGGGGCTTTGCTGGCTTTGCAAAAACAAATTCAGAAAATGGAAAGTGGCTTCACGGAGATGATTTTACCGCAGATCCTCCACAAGAACCTCAAGGCTTAAATTCAGTATTTGCATCTGATATTACTACATTAAAATTGATTAAAGATGCAAACCTATTGTTAATTGAATAACTGTACTAAATATATAATTATGAAAAAAAATGTAATCATTATTAGCTTACTTATTTTAGTGAATTCCTGTAAAGTGGCGGTTGAAAAAACTTCAATAAGTGAAAATATACGAGTTAATCAGGTTGGATATTACCCAAACGGAACTAAACAATTTGTTGTTACTGATATTCGTGCAAGTTCATTTAAAGTTGTGGATGAAAATAATAAAGTTGCTTTTAAAGGAGAATTGGAGAATAAAGGAATTTGGGAAGCATCTGGAGAACAAGTATATTTTGGAGATTTTAGTATGTTAAAAAGTCCTGGAGTTTATAGTATTATTGTAAATGATACACTTCAGTCGTATTCATTTAAAATTAAAGAAAACTTATACAAGGATGCATTATATGCAGCTGTTAAAAGTTATTATTTTCAAAGAAGTTCATTTGCTATTGAAAACAAATTTGGAAGTATTTATAGCCGTGAAGCGGGACATATGGATACTGCAGCGGTTTTTCATCCATCTTCTGGGCACAGTAAAGGAACTTTAAATTCGACAGGAGGTTGGTATGATGCAGGTGATTATGGAAAATACATTGTAAATGGTGCTATTAGCGTTGGTCAAATGTTACAACTTGTAGAGCAGTATCCAATGGCTATATCAGATAATAGTTTAAATATTCCAGAAAGTGGAAATGGTGTATCAGATTTATTAGATGAGTTAAAATATGAATTAGATTGGATATTAACTATGCAAGATGTAGATGGCGGAGTATATCATAAACTAACATCTAAAACTTTTTGTGGTTTTGTAATGCCAAAAGATGATACAGATGAGCGCATGATAATTGGAAAAGGAACAGCAGCAACCTTAAATTTTGCAGCAGTTTTAGCTCAGGCATCGCGAATATTTCAAAAAGTAGATGCTAATTGGTCTGTAAAAGCATTGGAAGCTTCTGAAAAAGCGTGGAATTGGGCTGTTAAAAATAATAATGTACCTTTTAATAATCCGGCAGATGTTAGCACTGGACCTTATGACGATACTGTTTTTTCTGACGATTTTTATTGGGCTGCAACTGAATTGTTAATTACAACTAAAAAAGAAGCGTATAGTACGTATTTAACTGAAAATGAAGAACCTTTCATTCACGAATTAACCAATAGCTGGAAATTTTTTGTACGCAATATTGCTTTTCAATCTTTAGTAGAAAATAAAGAAGTTTTGGACGAATCAACAGCAACTTTAATGGTAAGTAATCAACTAAAGTTGGCAGATGAAATTTTATTAAAAATTAGTAATAATCCATACGCTATTGCTTTAGATAGATTTGAATGGGGATCAAACAGTGATTTATTAAATCAGGCAATGGTTTTATGTGTTGCACACCGACTAAGTAATGATGAAAAGTATGTGGTTGGGGCAGAGCAAATAACAGATTATATTTTTGGGAAAAATGCAACTGGATATTGCTTTTTAACAGGTTTTGGAACAAAAAAAGTACAATTTCCACATCACAGACCGAGTGGAGCTGATATTGTTGTAGAACCTATTCCGGGTTTTGTAGTTGGCGGACCTAATAAAGATAAGCAAGATGCCAATGAGGTTAGTTACGCTTCAATATATCCTGCAAAGTCGTACCAAGATGTTGAAAGTAGTTACGCTTCAAATGAAGTGTGCCTTAATTGGAATGCGCCTGCTGTTTATGTTTTAGGTTATTTAGAGCAAGTAAGAAAGTAATTATAAATAAAATAAAAAAACCACCAAATCACAATTGTGATTTGGTGGTTTTTATTTGGGTTATATTAGCTTAATTAACTTTTATTTTTAATGTAGTAGTAATATTATTTGAAGCATTTCCAACATAAATTACATAAGTACCTTTTTCTAAATTCCAATCGTTATTTTTTTCATCAAAAAAAGATAAATCACTGCAGTTTATTGCTATTTCAACTTCTTTTGAAGTGCCTTTATCAACAAAAACTTTTTCAAATCCTTTTAATTCTTTTAAAGCTCTGGTTACTTTTGAACCTTTTTTTCCTACATATACCTGAACTACTTCAGCACCATTAATAGTACCTATGTTTTTTACGGTTGCTTTAATTTTTATTTCATCGGTTGAATTGTAAACTGATTTATCTGTTTTTACTGCTGAAATCTCAAAATTTGTGTACGATAAACCTTCGCCAAATGCAAAAAGTGGTTCAATTTTTTTAGTATCGTGCCAACGGTAGCCTATTAAAATATCTTCTTTATAAACTTGTTTAATACTATCACCAGGATAAGAGATTTCTCCAAAGAAATGTGCTGCATTATCACTTAATTTTTTAGGAAAAGAAAAAGGTAATTTTCCCGAAGGATTAACATCTCCACTAATAACATCAGCAATTGCATTACCGGCTTCACTACCTAAATACCAAGTTTGCATTAACGCTTTTATGTTGTTAATCCAAGGCATTTCAACAGCGTTACCACTTACCAAAACAACTCCTACATTTTTATTTACTTTTAATAATTCATTTAATAACTCATTTTGACCAAAAGGCAATTCGAATTCTTGTCTGTCGCCACCTTCACAATCTTGCAAATGATTTTTATTTAATCCACCAAAAAACAATACAACATCTGCTTTTGAAGCAACTTCAATAGCTTCATTTTTTAATTTTTCAGCATTTAAATTTGATGGAATTACTTTTTGATACACTGATGGTCCAGAAGCATAACCCATTGCATGTACAATAGTTGCGTTTTTAAAACGTGCTTTTAATCCGTTTAAAGGCGATATTTCGCTTTTAGCTTTTAATTCTGAAGAGCCACCACCTTCAGTTAACGATTTTGTGGCGTTTTCACCAATTACGGCGATTGTTATTTTTTTAGATGGATCTATTGGGAAGAATGAATTTTCATTCTTTAACAACACAATTCCTTCTCCAGCTATTTTACGCGC
>NZ_JBFHHX010000038.1:0-25503 GCF_041596795.1 Lutibacter sp. | reverse complement strand
TCCGTATAATACGCAAGGTACCTTTCCAGCATTACGTAAGGCTTTAGTAGCTACTTTACCCACGCTTTCTCTTTGAGATCCTTTGATTGTAATTGATTGCATTTATTTATATTTAATTATTATTTACATTAAAAATTGTCCACTTATCGATCTGTTATCCTGTACTTTATGCATAACATCAGCGAATAAAGGGGCGCAAGATACAACTTTTATTTTAGAACATGCTCTTTTTAAGGGAATTGTATCAGAAACTATTAATTCTTGTAATTTAGATTTTTCTATTCGCTCATAAGCGTTACCAGAAAGTATAGGATGTGTACAAATTGCTCTAACACTTAAAGCTCCTTTTTCCATCATTATATCTGCTGCTTTGGTAAGTGTTCCACCAGTATCAATCATATCATCTACTAATATTACATTTCTTCCTGCAACATCACCAATTAGCTCCATTGTATCAATTACATTGGCTTTTAGGCGTTGTTTGTAGCAAATTACCACTTCGCTTTCTAAGTATTTTGAATACGCGTAAGCACGTTTAGAGCCTCCCATATCTGGAGATGCAACTGTTATGTTTTCTAAATTTAAACTTTTTATATAAGGTAAAAATATGGTAGAAGCATATAAATGATCTACTGGTTTTTCAAAAAAACCTTGAATTTGATCTGCGTGTAAATCCATGGTCATTATTCTAGTTGCTCCAGCTGCTTGTAATAAATTTGCAACTAATTTTGCGCCAATTGCAACACGAGGCTGATCTTTTCTGTCTTGACGAGCCCATCCAAAATACGGAATTACTGCGGTAATATGACGTGCAGAAGCTCTTTTAGCTGCATCTAATATTAATAGCATTTCCATTAAATTGTCTGAATTTGGAAAGGTAGATCCAACAATAAAAATACGTCGTCCTCTTACTGAGTCAACTAATGCTGGTTGGAATTCACCATCACTGAAATTAGAAATAACTACATTTCCTAAATCTGAGCCGTAATGCTTGGCTATTTCTATGGCTAATTCTTTGCTTTGCCTACAGGCAAAAATTTTTGGTTCTAGTTGACAGTTTTCCATTTTGTTGTTGTGTTGTTGTTTGTGGTGCAAATTTAAAATTATTTATATAGTATTTGATGAACTTCTTTAAAAAATTTAGGATTTAGATAAAAAAATATTATAAATTTGCACACCGTAAGAAAATGCCTCGGTGGCGGAATTGGTAGACGCGCTGGATTCAAAATCCAGTTCTTTCGGGAGTGTGGGTTCGATTCCCACCCGGGGTACTTATTAAACCTGATAATCAATTGATTATCAGGTTTTTGCATTTTTAAAAGTAACAATATAGTAACAAATTAAAGGTTATTATGTGAAAAATACTATTATATATTATTAAAAAATATTGAATTAAAAAAAACAGAAAACCCTTTATAAATAAGTAGTTGAGTCACTTTTGTAGTTCAAATGTATAAAATTTTGAAATATCTTCTAAATTACAATTATCATCATTAAAAATAGACTTTATTCAAAATAAGCGAACACAATTTACTGTCGTTTTTGAATTTAATTGACTATCTTCTAATTTTATTAACTGATAATTTAATTATCAGAAACTCAACCAAAATATTTATTTTGATTTATTTCGATTTATTCCAAGGATTTTATCCCTCCTTAGTTTTAAAGGGTTATCTGCATTTTCTTTTTCAATTTCCTTAAACGTTTCTTTAAAACTATTAATGTAAATGGAAAGATAATCTCCAATATTAGGTTGATAATTAATTTCGCCCTTGACGCTATCTTCAACAGAACTTTTCTTAGGCTCTAATTTATTAGCTTGAGGAAAATCATTTATAAAATCCTTTTTTGGAATATTCTGAATAATTTTCACTTTAAATACTTCATTTTTTATATTTTCATCAATATCTAGCTTTGAGTTAAAAGCAATCTCTATAAGTTGAATTAGTTTCTGTTCGTGTTTATCTAATTCATCAATTGATAAATTTGAGTCCTTTATATAGTGATTCCACTTGCTAAAATAATCAAAAAGCAGATTGAATTTAGTCGTGATTTTTTTGTCAAAAAGAATTGGACTATTATTTATTGCAGATAAATATTCATGCTTTTTAAAATATGTATTTTCTAAACCTAGAAGGTCTTGGAAAGCATGTTCCATAACTTTCCTATATTCGCCTGCTTTTTTATCATTAGGATAATCGCTGTCAATTACACTTTTTAAGTGTTCAACAATAGATTTAAAGATAGTTTCTTGGTTCATTTTTGTTTAATTATTTTTGCTCTGAACAAAAATCAATTGAATTAAATAAATTATTTCCCAATCCAAAAGGAACTAATTTTAAATGCTGCAATCTTCCAATAATAATAGCTGGATGCGTATTAAACTTTTCAGCATAATTTATAACATCCTTTTCCGTTAAACTGCAATTAGATAATATTTCTTTTTCTTGCTCTTTACTCATTAATAAATTTGCAGAAAAATCATTTGCTTCATTTTCATAAATTGCATTTTCCCCCTCGTACTTAATATTTTCAATGGCAATATATTTTTTACCATGAAGCAAAATATGCCCAATTTCGTGAAAGAATGTAAACCAAAATATATCATTTCTCTTATAACGTCCACTTAATTGAATTAAAGGAACATCTCCAAACCATCTTGTTGAACCATGAATTGGTGCTTTTGGCAAACAAGGAGTATGCACAACTTTTACACCAGCATATTTACATAAATCTTGTATTTGACGAAAAAAATCAGTTGGTTGTGAAACCATCATCATTTTTAGTTTTGGAAGTATCTCAAATAACTTCTTTTTATCAAATTTAGGTACATTTAAATTATCAGCTTGAATTTCCCCTTGTCTTAACCAAGCTGAAATAGCGCCTGAATTTTCATTGTCTTTTAATGAAATTCTAAAGTTAACTAACAATTTTTGATGATGATAGAAGTCGTAATAACCTTTTGTATTAGAAACCCCAAAATAGTTATATAAATTAATAACCTTAGCTTCTTTTTTAAGCGTTGGTTCAACCCAGCCCAATGAAGCCATTTTAGCATAAGGAAAAGTTTTAGACCATTCAATTCCTTCTTCTATTGTTTTTTGATATTCAATTCTTGCTAAGTATTCATCGTAAGCTCGTTGTCTATTTATCCAAAAATGTGCAGGTATTTTTAAAACTTGCTCAAATAAAACTGCCATTTCTGGGGTAATTCCACTTTTACCATTTAAAACATCCGAAATTGTTTTTTCTGGTTTGCCAGTTCTAACAGCAAATTCTTTTGAACCCATTTGTTTTTCTCCCAAAATTTCAACTAAAGTTGTGCCGGGATGTGAAACAGTTTGAGGGTAATATTGTGTGGTAGTAGCCATTTTTCTTTTTTTAGTGATAATCTTCAATTTTTATAATTTCAACTCCTTTTATCTCAATCCAGAGATATTGACCGTCTTCATTGGTAGGGATTGGGTCTTCGTGAGGTTCAAAAATTAATCTATAAGGATGAACTAAATTACAAGCCCATTGTCCTTTTCTATTGCCCACTAATTCGTGGTATTTGCCTGGTAAATGTCTAACATCTTCTAAAGTTTGTGAAGCCTCTAGTTCGTCAAGTCGTTGTTTAAAAAGTTGAGCTTCTCGTTTTCCCAATTTTCTTTCAGCCAACCTATCATCATTAGCATACTTTTTTAATTTGTTATCGTCAAATGTAATTTTCATGCAAATATATATATTTTTATTAACACTAAATGTTAATAATTTTTATTTTTTTGTTAAATTTTTAATTCATTAACTTTCCTCAACTATTCTAATTTCTTCCTCTGTTAACCCATACAACTCATAAACCAAAGCATCTATCTCGTTGTCTGTTGTTTGTATTTGTTGTTTTAGCATTGTTGCTTTTTGTTGCTCGGCTAAAAAGTAATCTTCCCACTCAGCTTCTTGACTAAGGCTTAATTTAACTTTCTTTTTTGCAAGTTCTTTTACAAACTGGGTAAAGTTTAGCAAATACCAATCTTGTAGTTTTTTTGGTAATACATCTAACTCAAATTTACGTTGTACTGTGCGTTGGAATTTCAGTTTATTTTCATTGAAATTCTGATATAAATTAAACATCAAATCTGATTTCTTTTTGAAAATTTGCTGAGATTTTAAAACACAAATAGGAACTAAAAAATTTTCAATCTGTGAGCCTTTTAAGTCGATGTAACCTCCTCCTATTTTTGTACTACCATAGATATTATCATAATAAAATGTAGTGATTTTTGAATTTATAATTGACAAAACATAATCAAATAAATAATCTTCATTATCTATCTTAAAATAATAAATCCTATCTAATATATGTTCAGTTTCTTGTTTAATTACTGCTCTTATTTTTAAAGTAGTTCTAGGTAATAAAATAAATTTATTACTAAATTCATTAACTTTAATGATTAAATCTTTTTGGTCTAAATATTTTATATAAACTTCTGATTTTGGTAAATAATAAGGATATTCCAATAATGTAGATTTTATTCCAACTAAACTTGAATTTTCAATAAAATCCAATTTAGAATTTGGAACACCTCTTTTAATAGAATTAGTTAATTCAGTAATTTTTTTTGAATTTAATTCAATTTTTTTGATTATGTTTTTAGATTTAATAATATTATCAAACCCCTGTAAATCTTCATCTCTGCAATAATTAAAAAGGTTTACATTAACATTTTCAAAATCTACATTAAAACTTGTCTTTTGAAATATGAAAATATAAGGATAAACTGATGCTTCACTAAAAACCTTATCTAAAGAAACATCATATATCTTTAAAATCTCAGAGTTATTTATGATTAAATTTAAAATTTTAAAACCGTACTCAGCCGATAAAAATTTATTGGGTTGAATAAAACCAATTACACCATTTAATTTAGTAATATTTAAGGCTAATTCGTTGAACAAAACATATAAATCATATTGTTTGAATGCAGAATAGTATTCTTTTTCTAAGCCCATTTTAACTACTTCATTTAATTGAGTTCTTCTAACATATGGAGGGTTCCCAATAACAATATCAAAACCACCTTTGGTAAATATTTGAGGAAACTCTTGTCGCCAATTAAAGGCTTTATCTCCTGCAATTGCTACATCATCAATTAAACTGTTGCCACATTTAATATTATTGTTTAAATCGTTTAATTTTCGGTTTGGTTGTGCAGTACGTAACCACAAACTTAGTTTAGCTATTTCAACACTTTCTTCGTTTAAATCAACACCAAACAAGTTGTTTTCTAAAATGCTTTTTTCAACATCACTCAACACCATTGCATCACCAAATAATTTGGCTTGTAATTCATCTATATATTTATGCTCGTCTATTAAAAAATTTAATGCTTGGTTTAAAAATGCACCAGAACCACACGCTGGATCGCAAATAGTTAGTTGCAACAACCAATTGCGGTATTCGGTTAGCTTATCTATTAAGCCTTTTATGGTTTTCTTTTGGCGTTTTTTATCTGTTGCATAATCATCTTCATTTAGTTGCAACTCCGTTTTTTTCTCGCTACATAACTTTCCTACAGTATTGTCTACTATGTATTTTGTAATGTATTTTGGTGTATAAAAAACACCGTCTTTTTTGCGTTTTGTTTTTGTTTTATCAATTGTTTCACCTTCTAATTCTGCTTTTATTTCGTCTAATTCGTTTAATGAATTTTCAAAAATATGTCCTAGAATATTTACATCAACTTCACTTTCAAAATCGTATTCAGAAAGGCTTTTAGCGTGTTTAAAAAGTAACTTATCATCAATTTTTATGTTATCTAAAATTGCATCTGGTTTAAATAAACCACCATTGTAAGCAAATACATCGTACTTTTTACCTTTAAACCCAGTATTTAAATACTCAAAATACTTTTTAAAACGATTGTATAAAGGTATTTCTTCATCTAATTCTTGTAATTGTTTCCATTGGTTTAATATTAAACGCACTGAATTTGGAGGTAATAATTGTCTGTCTTCAGCAAAAAACAAGAACAAAAACCGATCTAATAACTTTTGAGATTTTTTAAATAAATCAATCGGCTCAAATTGTGGATTTAGCTTCACTAAATTTTGATACAATTCACGTTTAAATAATGAATAATCATTATATAACTTTTTTGTAATTGCATCTTCTTGACTTATAGACTGGTTTTTTATTTTTTTAGGAATATCTTTTTCAATGTTTTCGAGGCCTAAACACAAATACAATACTTCAAATTCCTTTTCTGTAAGTGTAAATAAATTAAATTCTATATAGTCTACTGCATTATCTATATAAAAGCGAAGTTTCTCAAAATTTGCAGTTACTATATACGTGCAGCTTGGTTGGTTGTTTTTATATCCAAAGGCTTGTGTTTCTATTTTGCCTAAATCGGTTGTATTAGTACCTTTTAATTCTATAACTGCTCTTACTATGTTATTTATAATAATTGCACCATCAGCCTTTTTACTATCCTTTACGTTTTTGTATTCGGTTGTTAAATTAAAGTCTGGTGTTGGGTTTTTAGTGTAACCCAATACATTTACAAATAAATCGATTAAAAACTCACCTTGATATTGCTCTTCTTTGCTATTTCGTATATTCTCTTGAATTACTGGATTGTGAAAGTGTTCTTTAAATACATTCCACTTAATTGCAATAGTTTCCTTATTTTGAGTTTGTAGTTGTTTTGTGACTACAGAAGATTGAAAAAACGACATAGCTAATTGTTACAATTTTTTGAGCAACTAAAATAAAGATATTTAAGTTATGAATAAAACTTCAATTCACATTTAAGCTATTTTATTTGTTGCAATGGTTGTTGATTGTTGTTGTAGCATTGTTTTTTTTTATTGTTGAAACGTGAAACACACTACAAATGCTTGTTTTATAAGAGTTCAACAGAAAAAAATAAAGAATTAAATATACCTTTTCAATGGTTGTTGATTGTTGTTGCAATGGTTATTGAAGCATTTTCAATGATTATTGATACTATTTCAATGGCAATTGATTGCGATTTCAATTATTATTGATTGTTGTTTCAATGGTGATTGATTGTTGTTGAAACACGTTCAAAAAACATAAATAGATTAATTTCAATGCTTTTTTAATTGATTTTTGATATATACAACAGAAATACAATGATGTTGCAATTGATTTTTGTTGAAAAAACTCTAAAGCCATTGCCTTGAGAGATACAGTCTAACAGGAAATACACTTTAGAGTTGAAACGTATTACAAGGAATTACCCGAGTAGCGTTTTACAAATGTAAAAATCTTTGTTGATTTGTTGAAAATTAACTTACATATTTAATAATCAATACCTTAAATAATAACTTTTGTTCAACATTGCATCAACAAAATAATTTATGCAATATTTTAACTATTTTAAATTTATAGAAGTTGACAAAATGTTGACTTAATGTTACCGCTTAGTTTGCTAATTATAAGCACGTTAAAACACTAAGTCAACAAATCAACAGAAAATTCAATCTTTTATAAAATCTTCTTTTCTAAATGTAAAATACCTACCTTTCTGTTTTACTTCTTCAACAAAACTTGAATTACTATTTGGGTGAAATGATAAGTAATACTTGGAGTATGAGCCGTTTTTACTTTCAATATTAAAATAGTTTTTTAAAACCTCTGAAACTTTTGAAGTTGAAACTCTTATGTTGTTTTTTGATAAAATTTCCACTAAATCACTTAATGAATATTTTAATTCATTAACTTCAAATCTGATAAAAGCATCAATAATTATCTCTTGAATTTCCTTATTCAAATAAGTGGTATTTCCTTTTACAAGTTTTTTTAATGACTCTGTGAAAATTTGTTCTTTTGTAAACCACATTCTTGTTTTTTTAGGAGATTTTATTCTTCTTCCATTTAAATAAAACATAAAATAAGGTAGTTCTTTTTCTAAATCACTTAAAAGATTAGGGTTTTCATCTTTATCAGGTAATGAAGGAACTTTTCGTACCCAATACCTAATTTCATCTTTATCAACTATTATAAAATTTTCCTCATTATTAGAGCACAAAATAAATTTTCCAAAGAAAAACCCTTCAACTTTATCAACTCCTTTAGACTCCATTTTATAACTAACTGCTGTTGCTAAGTTTTTAATTCGCTCACTATCTTCTTTTTTATCTAATAAAACTTCATCAACAGAAACAATTAATTTAGATGCCCAATCCGAGTTAAAACGACTTCTAAAATCTTCATTTTTATTAATGGTCATATTTCCTTGAAAAACAAGTTTTAACCAGTTTAAAAATGTTGTTTTACCAGTTTTTCGTTCTTCACTAACTAAACATAAAATTGGAAGTACTTGTGTTGGGTGTTTCCAAAGTATGGTTAAATAATCTATACCCAAATCAAAATGTTCACCAAATATGTGCTTTAAAAACATTTTTGTTTTGGGAAAATCACCCATTAAAAATTGATGTTCAACTTTTTCGTATCTGTTATAATAGCCTAAAGTTTGTTGTTTATAATCCGTATGAGAAGGAATTAAACAAAAACCATCGTACTTTTCAATTTCTTGTAAAAAGTCCTTTCCTTCATCGGTAACAATTTCACTTTTATTCCACTTTAACAACGTATTAAAAGTATCACCACTAAAAAGGGGTACTAACCCCTTTTTGTAGTAATCTGTGCCTATTCTTAAATAACTATTCTCCTTTTTCATCTTGCATCACTTTTTTATTTATAGATAATTTTATAATCCCCATTTTAGAAGAGTCAGGATTTTCTTTAAATGAAATTTTCACATAAAAACCGTCAAGCTCTCCAAAGGCTTCTTTATACAATCTCTTCATTTCGGAATAAATTGTATTAAAATACGCTTTAGGTTCTTTTAATGCGAGTTTTTTTAAAAAGGCCACTCTATTCAATAGATTGTCAAAAAGCCTAGTTAGATTAATATTTCTATTATTATCAAATTTAGCTCTACTTAAATCTGTTTCAATTTCTGACAAATGATAATCTATATCACTTGCGAAACTTTTCTTTTTGTTTTTCAAAGTATTCATATTACTATCGTCTTTTAGTTAATGAATATTTTGTTGCTTCACGTTGCAATTCATCCATAGATGATTGTCGGTTTCTTAACAACCATTGGTCAAGCTCTTCTCTTTTAAAGAAAATTAGCTTCCCTTCTGGTTTGTAATAGGGTATGTTGTTTGAAGAAGTATGTTTGTACATTTTGCTTTTTGAAATACTGCAATACCTACATCCTTCGTCAAATGACAATACTGTTTTTTGAAAAAATAAATTATTATTTATTTCTTCTAACTTTTGAAAGATTTCTTCTTCCATAATATTAAATAATTTTAAAAAATATTAATAATATGGAACGTGCACGTCCCTTTTTATCTCTAGGACAGTGCAAATTTGAGAGTTATTTTCTCTTTCTTAGGGAGGGGATATCTAAAACGTCACAAATGAGTCATTTGTGACGTTTTATGACGTTTTTCAATCTTTAAAAGATTTCGATTTTATTAAATCTACAATACTATTTGCTCTTTGAAGCATTTTCTTTTGTCTAGGTGTTAAATGTAAATTACCAGATTTTGGATTAAAAGGAGCTATTCTTTTTCCATAATTTGAACTTGTCAAAATACTCCCAGTTTTTAATTTGAAAACTTTGGATTTTCCGATATTTGTATAGGTTAAATCTGAAAAAAAATTCATTAACTTAAAAAGCAGTAATGAGGCTTCTTGAGTCGAGCAAGAAAAATTTATTAATGAATTATGTTCATCCCAGTTTTTAAAGAAAACATTTACATAATCATCATAAGATGTAGTCGCTCCATTAATGTAATACTCTATAAAATCTCCATATAAAGTTTTAATTTCATCTTCATAACCCTCAACTTGATTAAAGTTGTTTATTTTATTTTTTTGCACTTCACCCTCTTTTCCTTTATTCACATAGCAAATCGGATATAATTTTTCGTGATACTTTTTAAAAATATCTGAAGCTTCGCTAAAACTAGAATTTCTAATTATCTTAAAGTCAGAAAAGTCATTCAATTCAAACATCATTTTATAAACTGTATGCCAATTACTAAACCAAGAATATACACGATTTGAGGCCTCTGAAATTGCAAATTCTTCTAATAAATATTCGTATAATTCATTGTTTATTTCCAAACCTAATTTATCCTCAAGTGGTTTAATATGTTTAGTGTATAATATATTTAAATTGTTATTTCGAACTTTTGAAGCTCTATTTTTATATATAGCATAAATTGAAGCGAATGGTTCTAGTCCTATTTTTAATCCTTTACGTTTATTTTCCAATAAATTTAAGCAAGAATTATAAGCGTAATTTTGAGCATCTCCTTCCTTATTAGCTATTTTATAAAAATTTTCAATTTCATCAATATATTGGTCTAAATAAGTATTATAAGTAGTTTCATAAAGTAATGTAAAATCCTTTTCTTTCATTTTTTAAAATTTTATATCTGGTAAATTATCAATAGCTTCGTCTTTTAAGTTTTCAATATAATTTAAGTACTTAATTGTACTTTTTGTTGAAGTGTGACCCATTGCGTCTGCAACAGTTTTTAAATTAGCACCGTATTGTAGTAATTGAGTAGCAAAGGTGTGCCTTGCACAATAGAAGGTAATATGTTTATCAATTCCAGCTCTCTCAACCCAATTTTTAATGCATTTATTTATTGCATTCGTTGAAAGGAAATTATTATTTTCATTTTTTAAATTAAATATAGTTTCCTTTTTTTCTTTTCGTTCACCAAGTAATTTTTGAGTAGTTTCCTTTAATTTTAATTGTACTTTTTGATTTGTTTTTTCTCTAATGGTGGTAAGTTGGTTATTTGATATATTACTCCATTTTAAAACTTTTAATTCCGCTTCACCAAGTCCAGTAAAACAAGCGAATAAAAAGGCCTTTTTAACATTTTCATTTCCACATTTCACCTTAGCTAAAATTTGAAGTTCTTCAGTAGTTAAAACTTGTTTTTTAAGCGATGAGTCGCTACTATTTTTTTTAAATAATATCTCTGATGTGGGGTTCTTTTTTAATAACCCTTTTAGCTCTGCATCTCTTAGTATTTTTTTAAAACGGGTAAAGTAATTATGAGGTGTTTCTCCAGTTAAGCCGCTTTTATAATTCAAATAATCTTTGAAGCCATACATCAATACTGGAGTTATTTCAGAGACATATAGGTTTTTGCTTTTGTGAAACTCTTTAAATTTTTCCAAAGCTGCATTTATCATTCTAACGTCTTTTTTTTGATAGTTAGAAATAAATGTATTTGCAAAATCAAAAAAGTTAGTATTGATTTTATGTTCAGGAACGTAGTCCGTTCGGTTAGATAATAATTCTACTTCTTTATTAGCTCTTAATAACTCTGCAATTTGTTTTTTTTGTTTCTTTATATTGGGTTCGTCAGTTGCAAAAATTTTCACCTCTAAAAACTCATAGGTTCTTTTACCATTATTATAAATATCTAAATAAAAACTAATAGCGCCTTTGGCTAATTTTTTTTGACGGAGTTTGATTGTCATTTTTTTCTTTTTTCGGTAACAATATAGTAACAAAAATAAGTAAAAAAGAGCGAATTATGGGATAAAAATATTTTTTTGTTTTTAACAACCTCTTTGTTTATGGGCTTTTTATGGGTTCTTGTTATCCCATAATAATGGAAAATGTACCCACCCGGGGTACTTGTAAAAAGCCTAACTATTTTAAAGTAGTTAGGCTTTTTTATTTTTATAATTAATAATCTTTAAAATTGATTTACTCAGTAGTTTCTAACGTTAAATTTTCTAAAAATAACGATAGGCTTTCTGATGAAGGTAAATTTAATTTTTTGCGAATTCTATATCTCGCAGTTTCAACACCTCTATTAGAAATGTTTAAAATGTGCGAAATTTCTTTATTTGATAAATTCATTTTAATTAAAGCACATAATCTTAAATCGCGCTGAGAAAAAGAAGGGTCAATATGTTTTAATTCTTTAAAAAAGTTATTATGAACTCTTTCAAAATTAACGTCAAAAATTTCTAAATATTTGTCGCCAATGCTATTTTGGTTTAGCTTTTTAAATATTTGAACAATTTTATGCTTCGATTCGCTATTTTTAACAATTTCTTTTAGTTGTTTTAAATCGTTACTTAGTTCTAAAAAGGCTTCTTTTCTTTTACTAAGTAATAAGGTATAATTAGCTAATTCCTTGCTTTTATCAATTAAATTCATTTCTAAAAGGGTATTATCTTCTTTAATTTTATTTTTTTCAATTGATAATTTAAGTTGTTCTAGCTCTAGTCTTATTAGTTTTTGATCTTTTAAGGTTTCTAGTTTCGTTTTTCTTTTTTCTCCTTCTATTTTTTTTGAAATGAGTTTGAATAATATATAAATACAAGTAGAAATTAGTAGTAAATAAATTATAAAGGCAAGTTTAGTTTGATACCAAGCCGGAAGTATTGTAAATTTATATGAAACTTCTTTTCCTACAACGCCAGTATTACTTCTGCTTTTTACCTTAAACAAATAGTTACCGTAACCTAGTTTTGTATATTCTTTAAAAGGGTTTGCGGACCAAGGCGACCAATCTTCATCTAAACCCTCAAGAAAATAACTGTATTGAACATTTGTGTAAGGTGCTATTTTAGGTGCGCTAAATTCAAACCTTAAAATATCTGTATTATTTGGTATTTCTATATTTTTAGCGGAGTGTAGTAGTGCATAATTTTTACTATTTCCTTTAGTATAGGTTATTGTACTAAATGATGTTAATGTGTTTGGATTGCTATAATTATTAATGTCATATAAAAACATTCCTTCACTTGTACCCATAAATGTGTAGTTGTTAAATGGTAAAACACATTCCATACCTTCATTAAAAGTTCCTTTTAAATTTAAAAAGGGCGCTTTTATAAGTTGCTTATCTTTATTTAAAAAGTATCCAGCTTCATCATCTTGCACAAACCAAGTTATTTCTGGGGTGTATAACAATTTACGGGTATTTTTTGAAGGGTCTAATATTGCATTTAATGTTTTTTCAGGCACAAAAGTTTTTGTTTTTTCGTTAAAAGTGTAAATGCCGTTGTTGGTAGTAAATACAATTTTACCGTTGTAGTTTACAACATTAATATTAAGGTACGATTTAAATCCGTTATTGGTAGTAAAGTGCTCTACAGATTCTACCCGAGTAAAATCTGCATTTATAACTAATCTGTATACTCCCTTGTAGCCATGGCACACCCAATAAGTGTTGGGTTCGTTTGCTGGTAGAATATCTCTGGTTGATTCGTCAAAACCACTAATTTGATGTGTTAAAACCCAATTAGAATTCTCTTTTTTTAATAAAAATAAGCCGTTATAGCCAGATGCAAGAAATAAGTTTTTTTTATTTTTTACAGGTGTTATTTTCCAAAAACCGGTGCTGTTATCTATTTGTTTTATAATGTTGTTTTTAAGAACAAAAATTCCATTATTATGCCCAATAATAATTTCATCATCAACTTTTGATAAAGACCAAGCTTGGCCTGGTAAATCTTCAATTTTATTTATTTTAAAGTTTAATGCATTAAAATTATTAAGATAAAAAACACCTTCATTTGTTGCTAAATAAATGGTTTCATTTTTTATTAATATATCGTAAACAGAAGCGTAGTCAAATACATTTGCGTATTGAGAGTTAAAATCTAAACATGATATTCCATTGTTTTGAAGTACCCAAATGTTGTTAGATTTTAATTTGTAGAAATTTAGAACCGTATTATTTTTAACTTTTGGAAAAGTGATGTTGCTTTTAGAAACAGTTCCATTTTTTTTAAATTCAATTATTTTAGAGCTTAAGGTTCCTAAAAGTAAGGTAGAATCATTTTTTTGAATACCACAATTTATTGGGTCAACAGGGCCGTTTTCAAATAATTCTGTTTTTTTTGTAATTGTTTTAGAAACTAAATCAGCTAAAAATATCCGCCCTTTTTCACTTATTAAATAAAATTTTTTGTTGTTTATAGGAAAGGTTGCTGTAATTGTATTGTTTTTAATTATTTCGGAATTATAAAGCAAGGTTAGTTTGTCACATTCTTTGTTTAAAGAAAAAATTCCATTTTCTGCATCCTGAACAATTAAATTACCATGCACTATTTCAGAATATACAAAAGAATGTTTTGCTTTAATATGAGTAACAGATTTACCCATAATAACAATAAGTTCTTTAAAAGTTCTGTAAATTATTTTGTTATTAAATTCGTGTATATTCCATGTGTTTTCAAAATTAAAAGTGCCTAAATGAAGTTCATCTATTAAAGATTTGTAGTAGTAATTTCCATATTTATCTTTAATTAAGTTTCCTATTTCATTGTACGCTCCAACCCAAATTAATCCGTTTTTATCTATTAATAAACTTCTAACAGAAGATTTATTAGGTAATATAATGCTTTTCCAATATTCTCCATCATAAATTAAAAGGCCAGTGTTATTTCCAAAAATTAACAAGCCATCTTCATCTTCAACCATTGTCCAAAATTGAGAGTCAGATTTAAAATCATTTCTATCAAAACTAATAGCTTCTGTTACGGATGATTTAACTTTTTTTAAAAAAGAAGTTTCAATTTGACCATAAATTGTGCACGAAATAAACAGTAAAAAAGCAAAAGAATATTTACCAATCATACAAAAAAATAGTTTTAAAAATGGGAATCAAATGTAATAAAAAAACTGTTTAAATAGCTATTTATTAGATAATAAACAAAAAAAATGTAGGATTGACGTAATTGAAACTTTTTAAGGTGTAATTAAAGCGTATTGCAATAATATGGAGTTGTTTTTTTAAAATATAGTTTTACGCTATTCGATTATTAACCAAAATAAAACGTATTAATTATTATGAAATTAAAATTACAAACAGAAAAATTAAGATTGATTTTCTTTCTTTTTTTATGCTTCAGTTTTGTAATAGTTTCGGCACAAAATAAAAAAACTGTGTCCGGTACTATTCTGTCATCTGAAGAGAATTTTGCCTTACCAGGTGCTTCCATTATTGAAAAAGGAACAAAAAACGGAACTTCATCCGATTTTGATGGAAAATTTTCATTTGAAGTATCTGAAAATGCTACAACATTAGTTGTCTCTTTTATGGGATATAATACACAAGAGGTAACTATAACAAAAAGTCCTTTAATAATAGTATTACAAACAAGCAGTGCAGCACTAGACGAAGTTGTGGTAGTTGGTTATGGAACTCAAAAAAAGAGTGTTGTAACAGGAGCAATATCTGCGGTGAAAGCTAAGGATATTGAAAATTTACCAAGCGGACGTGTAGAACAAGCCTTGCAAGGTAGAGTAGCTGGTTTAACTATTGCAGCAAATGCTGGTCAGCCAGGTTCTTCTTCAACAATAAGAATGCGTGGAATTACCACTTTTACAGAAGCTGGTAACGATCCGCTTTGGGTAATTGATGGTGTTATTGTTGATAATGGTGGTATAGGATTTGTAAATCAATCGGATATTGAATCGGTTGAAGTATTAAAAGATGCAGCTTCCTTGGCAATTTATGGAGCTAGAGCTGCTGGAGGGGTTATTTTAATTACTACTAAAAAAGGAAAATCAGGAAAATTAAATGTTGGGTATAGTGGTTATACTGGTATTTCTGGCGCTGCAAGAAAATTAAGTTTACTAAATGCTACAGAGTATGCTACTATTATGAATGAACAATCTGTAAATGGAGGTGGAGAAATTATTTATGCCGATCCAAGTTCATATGGAAAAGGTACCGATTGGCAAGATGCTATTTTTGTTGACAACGCACAAAGATCATCACATGAAATAAGTTTAAGTGGTGGAAATGATGTGTCTAATTTTTACGCATCATTTGGTGTGCAAGTACAAGAAGGTATTGTTACACCAGCAATTTCAAGTTTAAATAAAAAAAGTATGCGTTTAAATTCCACGCACAAAATCTCTAGCCTTTTTTCTGCAGGTCAAACGTTAGGATATTCTCATCAAAAAACTTTAAATATTGGAAATACAAATGCAGAGCAAGGTGGTCCTTTAAGTTCAGCGTTACATTTAGATCCTATTACTCCGTTAGTTGAAACTGACCCTGTGAAAGCTAGTGGAATTCCATATTTAGGAAATGCTGTTATGACAGATGATAATGGGAATCCTTACGGAATTTCAACTATTGTTCAAAACAACATGACAAATCCATTGGCCTATGTAAAAACTAGATTAGGAAATTACAATTGGTCCGATGATTTGGTTGGAAATGCTTATCTAGAATTTGCTCCAATAGAAGGTTTAAAATTTAGATCAACTTTAGGTGCTAAATTAAGTTATTGGGGATTTGAAGGTTTTACACCAATGTACTATTTAAATGGTAATAATATTAATGATGAAAATACTATTAATAGAACAATGAATAAAAGTTTTGGTTGGAATAATGAAAATGTAGTTTCTTATACCAAACAAATTAACGATCATAATTTTACAGTTTTATTGGGGCAAGGTGTGTATGTTGATAATGATGCTTACGGATCTAGCACAACTTATAAAGGTTTACCAACAAACGATTATAAATTGGCTTCATTTACATATGATGTTGCCGAAAGCGATAAATTTGGAACTTCATATACAAGTGATCTTCACAAGTTAACATCTTTATTTTCAAGAGTAAATTACGATTATAAAGAAAAATATTTAGTAACCGGAGTTATTAGACGTGACGGTTCTTCAAGATTTGGATCTAATCATAAATATGGTATTTTCCCTTCTTTTTCTGCAGGATGGGTAGCATCAAAAGAAGATTTTTGGAAAGAAAACGCTATTGTTAACACGCTTAAAGTAAGAGGTGGTTATGGTGTAACTGGTAACGATGCTATTGGAGATTTTGGTTACTTAGCATTAGTTTCTGGAGGTAATAATTACCCATTAGGAACAGATGGAGAAGTGCAAATAGGAACTAGCCCAGATGCGCCTTCAAATCCAGATTTAAAATGGGAAGAAACAACGCAAACTAATATTGGAATAGATGCTAAATTATTTAGCGTATTAGATTTAACCGTAGAGTTTTATAAGAAAAAAACTACCGGAATTTTACAAAGCGTTGAAATTCCTGGTTTTGTTGGAGCATCAAGTTTACCATTAGGAAATATTGCCGATATGGAAAATAGAGGTGTTGAATTAGAGTTAGGTTTTAATAAGCAATTTGGTGAATTAAACTTTAGAGCTAGCGGAAACATTTCTTATTTAGAAAATGAAGTTACCTATTTAGGTCAAGGAAAAACATATATTACCGGAGGTGTAGGTTTTCAATCTATGGGAACCTTAACTAGAACCGAAATAGGAATGGCAAGAAATACGTTTTATGGTATTAAAACCAACGGTATTTTCCAAAATCAAGCAGAAATTGATGCGTATACAAATAGCGAAGGAACTATTATTCAACCAAATGCTAAGCCTGGAGATTTCCGTTGGGTAGATACCGATGGAAATGGAAAAATTGAAGATGCCGATAAACAATATTTAGGAAGTCCAATTCCAAAATATACCTTTGGTTTTAATTTTAACTTAGATTACAAAAGTTTTGATTTAAACATGTCATTTCAAGGAGCTGCAGGAAATAAAATTTTCCAAGGTTTAAGAAGAATCGATTTAGGATCTGCACCAAATTATCAAACAAAAGCTTTAAATCGTTGGGTTGGAGAAGGAACTTCAGATTCGTATCCAAGATTAACTACTGCTGATACTAACTTAAATTTTGGTCGTTTTTCAGATTTTTATTTAGAAGATGGTGATTATTTACGTTTAAAAGTTATTCAGTTAGGGTATTCATTACCAACATCTGCTATAGGTAAAATTGGCGCTCAAAAACTGAGATTATTTGTAACAGCAGAAAATTTAATAACATTTACTAATTATACAGGATATGATCCTGAAATTGGAGGAAGCACTTTTGGAATAGATAGAGGTTATTACCCTCAAGCTAGGTCTTTTATGTTTGGAGCTAACATTCAATTTTAATTTAAAAACATTATGAAAACAAAAAATATTAAATATATATTTATTTTTAGTGTGCTAAGTACTTTCTTATTTTCTTGTGATAAAGATTATTTAGAAATTACACCTAAAGGAACCTCACTAGAGGAAACATATTATCAAAATGAAGCGGAAGCATATTCAGCATTAATTGCAGTTTACGATGTTATGAGTTTTAACTCTTCTAGCTGGGATAATATGATTTCTTTTATGAATGCAGGATCAGATGATAATTACGGAGCTTCTGTTGCTGGTGATGCTATTTCTCTTTTCTCATACCATCAGTTAACACCTTCAAATATGCCAAGAGCATTCTGGAGCAACCATTATCAAGGAATTTTTAGAGCAAATACATTGCTTCAAAAATTACCAGATGTTTCTATGGATGAAAGTTTAAAATTAAGATTTGAAGGAGAATGCAAAGCTATGCGTGCGTACTATCACTTTAATTTGGTAAGGTTATTTGGAAATATTCCATTAATGACCAAAACTATTTCGCCAGTTGAAGCGCAAACCTATCCTCAAGCATCAAAAGAGGAAGTATACGCTCAAATTGAAAAAGATTTATTAGAAGCTATTGAGTTGTTGCCAATTTCAATTGATGTAGCAACCGAAGGAGGAAGATGGACAAAAGGTGCGGCTAAAGCAATGCTTGGTAAAGTATATGTATACAATAATAAATTAACTGAAGCTGCTGAGCAGTTGGCTGAAGTAAATGGTACTCCTGGAGAAACTAGTCCGTATGGATATAAATTATTAGATAATTTTAAAGATTTATGGGTTCATAAAAATAAATTTAACTCAGAAAGTATTTTAGAAGATGTGCATACAGAAGCTGGAAGAGCAGACTGGTCTGGTCTTGGGTTTGGAACCGAAGGTAATATTCTTAATATAATGGTTGGAATTAGAGATTATACAAGAAGTGTGGGTTCAACAGCACCAGATTATTATCCTGGTTGGGGTGTAAACACAGTAACTCAAAGTTTGTATGATGTTTTAAAAGATGATCCTCGTTTTGATGCAACAATTATTGATGTAAAAGCATTAATGGAAAGCGGACAAGTAATTGGATATTCATCGGTAAACGAAGCCTCAACAAATACAGGGTATTTTATGGCAAAATTTGCACCTTTAAAATCAGATGCTACAACAGAGGGCGGAGATCCAACATTAAATTTTTACCAAGATACATATATTATAAGATTGGCAGATACTTATTTATTGGAAGCAGAAGCGTTGGGTGGAACCGGAGCAAGAGCGCAAGCATTGTTAGATGCAGTTAGAGCAAGAGTAGGATTGCCTTCTACTCCAGTAAGTTTAGATGCAATTGCTCTAGAGAGAAGAAAAGAATTGGCGTGTGAAGGACACCGTTGGTTCGATTTGGTTAGAACAGGAAAAGCTTCAACAGTATTAGCATCAAGAGGTTTTATAGCTGGTAAGAATGAAGTTTTACCAATTCCAGAGAAAGAATTAGAAAATTCAGTAATTGTTCAAAATCCAGGGTATTAATTGTTTAAATTGAAAAAAAATGAAAAAAATAAAATTAGTAACCAGTCTATTATTTTTTGTAGTGCTAACAGCCGGTTTATTTACCGCATGTCAGCCAGACGATATTGAAACAGGAAACGGAATAGTAGGAGAAGAGTTAGATGCAAGTTTTACTATAGCTCCGGTTGAAGGAGAAGTAAATAAATATTTAGTTAAAGCTTTAGCTACCAATTATATCACTTCAAAATGGGATATAGGTAATGGAGAAGAGGCTTTTTTGGGAAAATCAGAAGAAATAATATATTTTCCCGATGCTGGTACTTACACGGTAAAACATTATGCTATTGGTATTGGAGGTGAATCTTATGTTGCAGAACAAAATGTTGTGGTAGCTACTTCAGATCCTGCAGCAAATGTAATTCAAGGAGGTCTTTTTGAAACTGCTGAAGATCACGCAAAGTGGACAGTTTTAAAAATAAGTAATGGAGATTTTTGGACTTTTAATACTGGTAGTGTAAGTGTTACTACCGGTGGTGGTTGGTCTCAACAAGCAATTTATCAAGCTGTTCAAGTAGAAGCTAATCAAAAGTATAAAATAGATATGAATGTATCTTCACCAGCAGGCCTAGTAAATACGTGGTTTGAAGTGTATGCTTCTGCAACCGTACCAGTACAAGGATCTGACTATAATAAAGGAACCGTTGTGCGCTCAATTAACACCTGGGCAGGGTGTGGTTTAACTCCTTTTGATGGCCTAATAAGTGCTGTTGGATGCGGAAGTAATGATGGTTTTATTACTTTTACAACAAGTGGTACTGTTTATTTGGTAATAAAATGTGGTAGTGAAGGAAGCCCTACAATTACTATTAAAGATGTTCAGTTTAGAAAAAAATAAATAATCAACAAAAGTGACTGTCTAAATAATATTGCGTGTAGTTGTTCTTAATTTATTTTCAGAATATCAGCATTCCTTAATAACTCTAAGAACCTGAAATTTATTTTTTAGACAGTCCTTTTTTAAAATAAAAAACTACTTTTTATGTTATGGTATTAACATTAAAAAATGGTTTAAACAATTAATTTAAAATTACAGTAAAATGAGGCATTTAATACTTTTAGCATTGTTCTTTTCTTTGGTGAGTTGCAGCAAAAATTCGGGTGATGGAAGTAACGAATCGGAATCAACAACAACACAACCGGAAATAGTAAATGAAGTAGATTTTTGGTTAACAAAATCGGATGGATCCGTAAAATTAACAAAACAATCTGGGGTATTGGCTTTTGGAAGCGATTATAATAATTATACGTCAATTTTAGTAAATGAATCTCTAAAATATCAAACTGTTGATGGTTTTGGATTTTCATTAACAGGTGGAAGTGCGGAGGTTATTAATCAATTAAATTCAGAAAAGAAACAAGAATTATTGCAAAAGTTATTTGGTGTTGATAATGATGGTATTTCTATAAGTTACCTTAGAATAAGTATTGGTGCTTCAGATTTAGATAGTTCAACTTTTTCATACAATGATATTGCTAGTGGAACAACAGATTTAAATCTTGATCAGTTTAGTTTAGCGCCAGATATGGAGAATTTAATTCCGTTGTTAAAGGAAATATTGGTAATAAATCCAACAATTAAAATAATGGGAACTCCTTGGTCTGCACCAGTTTGGATGAAAGATAATAATAGTACCATTGGAGGAAGTCTTCAAGCAAAATATTACGATGTATATGCGCAATATTTAGTAAAATACATTCAGCAAATGAAATTAGAAGGTATTACTATTGATGCTATTACACCTCAAAATGAGCCGTTACATGCGGGAAATAACCCAAGCATGTATATGTCGGCAGCACAGCAAACTAGCTTTATTAAAAATAGTTTAGGTCCTGCGTTTAAAACTGCTGGTATTACTACAAAAATTATTATTTACGATCATAATTGTGATAACACAACTTATCCAATTAGTATTTTAAATGATGCAGATGCAAAAGCATTTATTTCTGGGTCTGCTTTTCATTTATATGCAGGCGATATTAGTGCCCTGTCTACAGTTAAAAATGCACATTCAGATAAGGATGTTTATTTTACAGAACAATACACATCAAGTAGTGGCGACTTTGGTGGCGACTTAAAATGGCATTTAAAAAATGTAGTTATTGGTTCAATGAGAAATTGGAGTAAAACTGCATTAGAGTGGAATTTAGCAAACAACACTAGTTATGGACCACATACAGATGGTGGTTGTACAACGTGTAAAGGAGCTATTACAGTTTCTGGAAGTTCATCTTACACTCAAAATGTTGGTTTTTATATTATTGGTCATGCATCAAAATTTGTTCCAACAGGATCCACAAGAATTTCAAGTAATATAGTTGGAAATTTACAAAATGCGGCTTTTAAAACACCTGAAGGTAAATATGTTTTAATAGTTGAAAATGATGGAGATACCAATGAAATATTTAATATTAATTTTAATGGTGAGTGGTTTGTTACTTCATTACAAGCTGGCTCGGTTGGTACCTATATTTGGTAAAATCAGAAAAAGGTGAAAAAACTAAAGTACGTTTTACAATAGTATATTTTTTAATTAAGTTGAGGTGATACTGCTGTTTTCTAAAGATAAATAAGAAAGCAGCGGTTTCTTAAATTGGCTTGATTATTATCCTTAAAAGTTTTAAAATTTAACATTTTTATAGAATGAAATATTTTCAGATTTTAATAGTGCTTTGCTATAGTTGCACTATAAATTCGCAAGTAACAGTAGCTAAAATATTTAGCAACAACATGGTTTTGCAACGCAATACAACTATTCCTGTTTGGGGTTGGGCTAAAGCAAATGATACTATTGAAGTTAGTTTTAACCAGCAAATTAAACATGCAAAAACAGATGCTACCGGAAAATGGATGGTGTATTTAAATCCGGAAAATGCTGGCGGCCCATTCAATTTAACTGTAAAGGGTAAAAACACTATTAATATTAGCAATATTTTAGTGGGTGAAGTGTGGATTTGTAGCGGACAATCTAATATGGAATTATTAGTTGGACAATCTGATAATGCAATTGCTGAAATAGAAAATGCTTCAAACTATTCTAATATTCGTCATATAAAAATTCCAAAAGAAATTAATTCGTTTCCAAATTCTGATATTAGTACTGGTGTTTGGGAGGTGTGTACTTCTGAAACGGCATCTAATTTTACCGGAGTTGGTTATTTTTATGCTAAACAGTTATATGATCAGCTAAAAATTCCGATAGGTTTAATTAATGCATCTTGGGGTGGCTCTATTATTGAAACTTGGATGAGTAGAGAAGCATTTGAAAATAGTGAAGAGTTTAAAGAATTAATTGCTACAATGCCAAAAGTGCATTTAGATACTTTATCGAAGTATAAAATAGCTGCTTCAATAAAAAAAATTGAAGAATTGCAAAACGCTAAATTTTCAACAGCTAAAGTTGAAACATATAAAGAGTTAGATTTAGATGATAGTGCTTGGTTAACTATGAATGAACCTGAAATTTGGGAAACACAAGAATTGGGTGAGTTTGATGGTGTAATTTGGTTAAGAAAACACTTTATACTTTCTAAAGATGAGGTTAATACAGATATTTTGTTAGAAATTCCTGGTATTGATGATGCTGATATTACATATATAAATGGTGTGGAAGTTGGAAGAACTGATGGTTGGGACATTAAAAGAGAATATAAAATTAGCAGCAATATTTTAAAAGAAGGTAGAAATGTAATTTCAATAAGAGTAATGGATAATTCATCAAGTGGAGGAATTTATGGAGATGCAGCAGAATTTAAGTTAACTATTGGAGAAAAAGTGATTCCGTTAAGTGGAGATTGGAAATATAGAGTTGAATCTATTTACGATGGTGTAAATTTTAACGATTACCCATCGTTATGTTATAATGCAATGATAAATCCTTTAATTCCATTTGCTTTTCAAGGCGTTATTTGGTATCAAGGAGAATCAAACGTTACTAGAGCATTTGAATATCAAAAAACATTTCCGTTGTTAATAAAAGATTGGAGAGAAAAATGGGGAAGAGGAACATTTCCTTTTTACTACGTGCAATTAGCAACATTTATTTCTGATGGAGATAGTAATACAGGTAGTGGTTGGGCAGAACTTAGAGAGGCACAAACCAAAACCTTGCAAGTTCCTAATACGGGAATGGTTGTAACTACAGATGTGGGAAATCCAAACGATATTCATCCAACCAATAAGCAAACTGTTGGAGAACGATTAGCTTCTATAGCTTTAAATACTATTTATAAGAAACCAATGATTTGTTCTGGACCTATGTATAATTCTATGGAAATTATCAAAAATAAAATTAGTATTCAGTTTAATAATGTGGCAGGCGGATTGGTTGCTGGTAATTTAGAATCAACTATTAGTGGATTTGAAATTGCTGGAAATGATCAAAAATTTTATCCTGCAAAGGCTTATATAAAAAATAATAAGGTGATTGTTTTTAGCGAGCATGTTAAAAAACCAATTGCTGCAAGGTTTGGTTGGAATGGTGATGCCTCAGCAAGTAATTTATTTAATAAAGAAGGTTTTCCTGCGGTACCTTTTAGAACTGATGATTGGGCAATGAGTACAATAAACGCTACCTATAAATTTTAGAGAAAAAACACTTAGCAAATAATAAAAAAAGCCTAACACTTGTTTAAAGAGTTAGGCTTTTTTTTGTTTTAATTAAAATGCAGTAGAATTTCTTTTTATAACTTTTGTTGGTAAAACAACAGTTTGGTGCTGTATTTGATTTCCTTTTTTGGTTGCCTTAATTTCTTTTAATAATAATTTTAAAGATTTTTTTCCCATTTCAAAACCTGGTTGATCTATGGTGCTTAAAGAAGGAGAAATAACACTAGCCATAAACCAATTACTAAAACCAATAATGCCAATTTGTTCGGGTATTTTAACACCAACTTCATTAAAATAAGCTACAGCGCCAATACCAACCAAATCGGTAATTGCAAAAATTCCATCAACATCTTTATGTTCTGTGTGTATTTTTTTTGCAAATTCATACCCTTCATTAAAACTTACTTTTTCACAAGTAAATACAATTGAACTATCAAATTTTAGATTGTAATCTTCCAATGCTTTTTTATATCCTAAAAAACGATCAATAGAACCTTGCGGATTTAAAGGACCTCTAAAATGAGCAATTTTTTTACATCCAGATTTAATTAAATGTTCTGTGGCATCATAACCTGCACTTCTATCATCAATAATAACTTTTGAGCAATCAATTGCTTTTGAAATTTTATCAAATAAAACCAAAGGAGTTTTGTGACTCAACACTTTTTTTAGATGTTCTAAATCTTTTGTGTTATTTGATAAGGACATTAAAATACCATCAACTCTTTTGCTTAACAATAAATCTATTTGTTTTTTTTCTAATTCTTCTGATTCGTTTGATTGCAAAATAATTACCAAATATCCTTTTTGTTCGGCCTTTTCAATAATTGCATTTACAATGTTTGAGAAAAAATGGTGTACAATTTCAGGAATAATTAAACCAATTGTTTTAGATTCCTTTGTTCGAAGATTTACAGCAAAAGAATTAGGTTGGTAATTTAGTTTTTGAGCAAGATTAAGCACAGCAGCCTTAGTTTTTGGGCTCACGTCATCGTAATTTTTTAAAGCTTTTGAAACTGTTGTAACTGAAATACCAAGCTCTTCAGCAATTTGTTTTAATGTAACCTCTGCCATAGGGTAAAATTAAGTAATTTTTTTACTTTAAATTAAGTTTTAAGCTCACACTTAAAAAAATCTTCACAATTTTTAAATTGCTATTATTTAGGATTGCTTTTTCTTTAATATTTTACAGTAATACAAATTCTTTTTTTAATTAAATTATGTAAAATAAATTGTCAAAAATCTAAAATCGAAATCGTTTTCGGTAAAATCGAAATCGATTTCGATGATAAATTTAAACAGTAAAGCATCAATTGTGTATATATTCGATTC
>NZ_JBFHHX010000037.1:0-25600 GCF_041596795.1 Lutibacter sp. | reverse complement strand
ATTGCAAAACAAACTGAAGGGAAATATTTTAGAGCTACAGATAACTCTAAATTAAAAGCCATTTATAACGAAATTAATAAACTGGAAAAAACAGAAATAGAGGAGTTTAAATATTATAACTATCAAGAAGATTACAGAATTTTAGTGCTAATAGCTGGATTATTAATTTTTATTGAAATGTTATTAAAACACACCATTTTTAAGAGTTTTATTTAAATTGGTTAATAGGTGTATTAGTTGAAAAGTGTAAAAGTTATGAAGTATGAATTTTCATTTGAAAAATTAGAAGTATGGAAGTGTTCAGTTGATTTGTCAAAAACAATATATCAATTAACAACTAATTTTCCAGAAAATGAAAAGTATGGATTGGTAAGTCAGTTGAGAAGATCATCAGTTTCAATTGCATCTAATTTAGCTGAAGGAACTTCAAGGCAAACGAATAAGGACAAAGCTCATTTTACAACAATGGCTTTTAGCTCATTAATGGAAGTTTTAAATCAATTAATTATATCAAAAGAATTAAATTTTATTTCTGAAGAAAATTATAACAAAGTAAGGGTAGAAATAGGTAAAATATCGAGAATGTTAAATGCTTTACGAAAAGCGCAAATAAACCATTCAACCATTAAACCATTAAACTAATAAGAAATGTATCAATTAGAAGAGCCAACATATTTTATTTATTTAGCAAGTATTCCAATACTATTTGTGTTGTTTTTGTTGGTGTTATGGTGGAAAAAAAGAAAACAAAAACAATTTGCTGATAGCGGTTTAATTAAAAAACTAAGTCCGCAAATGTCTACGTTTAAATCCTTTTTAAAAATTGGAGTAATAAGTGTTGCATTAGCATTTTTGGTAATAGCATTGGTAAACCCAAAAATGGGAACAAAGTTAGAAACTATAAAAAGACAAGGTGTAGATATAGTTTTTGCCTTAGATGTTTCTAAAAGTATGCTGGCAGAAGATATTGCACCAAGCAGGTTAGATAAAGCAAAGCAAATAATTACCAGAATTATAGATAATTTAGGAAGTGATAGAATTGGAATTGTAATTTATGCCGGAAATTCCTATCCATTATTACCAATAACAACAGATCACGCTGCGGCAAAAATGTTTTTACAAAATGCCGATCCAGATATGGTTTCCAGTCAGGGAACAGCCATTAATGAGGCTATAAATAGAGGAATTTCATATTTTGATATGAAAGAACGTACCAATAGGTTTTTATTTATAGTATCTGACGGAGAAGATCATCAAGAAAATGCAGTGTATGCAACTGAAGAAGCAACCAAAGCAGGAATAAAAACATACACCATTGGAATTGGAACTGAAAAAGGAGGTCCAATACCAATAAAAGAGCGCGGAAACGTAGTAAGCTACAAAAAAGATTCTAAAGGAGAAGTTGTAATTACTCAATTAAAACCAGATGTTTTAAAAGAAATTGCTTCAGAAGGAAATGGAAAATATATTGATGGCAATAAAACACAAGAAACCATTAAAACTATAGAAGATTTATTGGTGAAAGCAGAGAAAAATGAATTTGAAACTAAACAGTTTTCAGATTATAAAGATCAATTTCAGTGGTTTATCGGTTTCGGATTATTGTTTCTTTTAATTGATGTTTTATTGTTGGAAAAGAAAACAAAATGGGTTCAAAAACTAAATTTATTCAATGAAAAAAAATAGTTTAATCATCATATTTTTTGCGTTTACAACAGTACTTTTTGCACAAGAGCAAAATCAGGAAAAATTGGAGCGTGAAGCAAGGGCAGAAGTGAGGGCCGGAAATGAATTATACAATCAATTAAAATTTTCTGATGCTGAAGTTGCCTATAAAAAAGCAATTTCTAAAAACCCAAATTCTGAAAAAGCAGCATACAATTTAGGAAATGCTATTTATCAACAAGGTAGAACAAAAGAAGCTATTGCAAATTATGAATTATCGGCTAAAACTTCTAAAGATAAAATGAGTAAAGCTGAGATTTTTCATAATATGGGTAATTCTTATTTAAAAGAAAAACAATATGCTCAGGCAGTAGAAGCCTATAAAAACGCTATGAGAAATAATTCTAAAGACGACGAAACTCGTTATAATTTAGCATTGGCTCAAAAACTTTTGAAAGACCAACAGGATAAAGATAACAAAGATAATAAGGATAAAAATAAGGATAATAAAGACGATAAAAACAAGGACAAGGATAATAAAGATAAAGACGGCGGCGACAAGGATAAAAACCAAGATAAAAAGGACGACAAAGATAAAGGAAAGGATAAAAAAGATGATAAAGGCGATGAAAAGAAAGATGATAAACAAGATCCTGAGAAAAAAGAACAGCAACAGCCACGTCCAAACCAATTGTCTCCAGAGCAAATGAAACAATTGCTAGATGCTATGAACAATGAAGAGAACAAAACTCAACAAAAGTTGAATGAGCAAAAAGCAAAAGGAAGAAAAATTAAACAAGAAAAAGACTGGTAATTTATACAAAACCAATTTTTGAAACAATGAAATTTATGAAGTTTTACATACTAGGTTTTTTAATGCTTACATCGCAAGTGTTTTTTGCTCAAATAGAGTTTGAAACAACTGTAAGTAAAAACAGTTTGGGCGTAAATCAGCGATTTAGAATTGAATTTTCGGTAAATAAACAAGGAGCAGATAATTTTAGACCTCCATCTTTTAGCAATTTTAAAGTTGTTGGTGGGCCAAGTTCATCGGTAAATCAATCGTGGATTAATGGAAAATCAACATTTTCGCAATCATATATTTATATTTTAGAACCAAAAGCTGAAGGTGAATTTATTATAGAGCCTGCAACTATTGAATATGAAGGGGAAACGTTTAAATCTAACCACGTTAAAATTACAGTTTCTAAAGCTGTAGAAATTCCAAAAGATCCAAATAATCCTGAATATGTTGCGCAACAAAATATTCATTTGGTGGCTGAAGTTTCAAATTTAAATCCTTATGTTGGCGAAGGAATTTATGTAGTTTACAAGCTATTTGTTAGTGAAAACATAAGTGTAAATAATTGGCGAGTTACAGAATCTCCACAATATAACGGATTTTGGAATCAGGATATTGAAGTAAGCGAAATTAATGTTCAAAAAGGAAAATATAACGGTCAGGATTATAGATATATAGTACTTAAAAAAGCGGTTTTAATTCCGCAAAGAGCAGGACAGTTAATTATTGAACCAATGACTATGGATTTTTCTGTTGGAATTCCAACAGGAAGAGGCGACTTTTTTGGTAATATGATTACCAGAAACATTAGTTATTCAACCTCATCTGCTATTAGAAATGTAAGAGTAAAAGAATTGCCAGAAGCAGGTAAACCAATAGATTTTACTGGAGCAGTTGGTGATTTTGATTTTAAAGTAGTTACAGATAAAAATCAACTAAAAGCAAATGATGCAGCGCAAATAATTGTTGAGGTTTCTGGTAGAGGAAATTTAAAATTGTTTGAAATTCCTAAAATTACAACACCAGCAGAGTTAGAAGTATATACCCCAGAGCATAAAGAAGATGTTGCAACTTCTTTAATAGGTTTAAGAGGAAGTGTTTCTGATATTTATACCGTAGTACCACAATACAAGGGAAAATATAAAATTCCTGAAGTTAGCTTCTCTTATTTTAATCCAACAGAAAAGAAATATAAAACTATTCATGTTGATGCCTTAATTATGGAAGTATTAGAAGGTAAAGATTTACCTTCAACTGTTGATTCAACTGCAAGCATAAAGCAAAAAGTAGTTGCTAATAATAACAGCTTTAGATATATTGAATTAAATACTGAATTTAAACCAGTTGAAGAGCCAGAATTTTTGAATTCTTCACAATTTTATTTGTTGTTATTATTGCCATTTTTAGCAATTCCAATTGCAATATTTATTGGTAAAAAACGAGCGGAACGTGCCGGAGATATTTTTGGAAATAAAATTAGATTAGCAGATAAGTTGGCAAAAAAATACTTATCACAAGCTAAAAAGCAATTGGGTAAAAAAGAAGCATTCTATATTGCGTTAGAAAAGGCCTTACACAACTTTTTAAAGGCAAAACTTCAAATTGAAACTTCGGATATTTCAAAAGAAAAAATTTCCGAAATATTAAAAAATAAAGGAGTTGAAGAGAGTACAATAAATCAATTTGTGGAGGTTTTAAATGATTGTAATTTTGCACGATTCACGCCTATAACAAATGTTGAAATGGAAGCAGAATTTGAAAAGGCAAAAGATGTAATTACTAAACTAGATAAACATTTGTAATATGAAAAAATTAGTTTTAAGTATTGTAGTACTTTTTAGCGTGTTTTCATTTGCACAAACACCAGAAGCATTGTTTGCTAAAGCCAATAATTTTTATAAAAATGGCAACTATTCAAAAGCAATTGATACGTATTTATCTATTGAAAAACAAGGCTTACAGTCTGATGTGTTGTATTATAATATTGGAAATTCGTACTATAAATTAAATAAAGTAGCACCTTCTATTTATTATTATGAAAAAGCCTTAAAAATAAATCCGGCTAATGAAGATGTAATTTCAAACCTTGCTTTTGCAAAAAGAATGACTATTGATGTAATTGAAGAGTTACCAAAAACTTTTTTACAACGATTTACAGCAAATGTAATTCAAAAATACACCTTTGATACTTGGGCAATTATAGCGGTAAGCACATCTTTTTTAGCTGCGCTGTTATTTTTATTTTACTATTTTTCATCAGGTACCAAAATTAAATTATTGCTTTTTAACACCTCAATTTTAGCACTTTTTATATTGGCTATTAGTACTTTTTTTGCTTTTAAAAATTACGACATTGTTAAAAATACCAAAATGGCTATTATTTTTACCGATAAAGTAGAAGTTAAAAACGCACCTACAACTACAAGTGATGATGCATTTGAACTACATGAAGGTACCAAAGTTCAAATTTTAGATGAATTGGATAATTGGAAAAAAATTAAGTTAGCTGATGGAAAAATTGGTTGGATAGCCAAACGTAATTTAAAAGAAATTTAGGTTTATTCTGTAAATAACGCATCAATTTTTGCTTTTAGAAGCTTTCCATGAACATTTGTAGCAATAATTTTCCCAGTTTCATCAATTAAAAAATTGGTTGGTAAAGCAGTTATTCCATAAGCAATAGAAACTGGTGTTTTAAAACCTTCAACTGTTGATACGTTTGGCCAAATTCTTTGGTCTTTTTCAAGTGCATTTGTCCAACTTTCTGCTTTTGAATCTAAAGAAATTCCATAAATTTCAAAACCTTTTGAATTATAGTTGGCATACAACTCATTTAATAAACTACTTTCAGTTCTGCAAGGCGGACACCAACTAGCCCAAAAGTCAATTAAAGTATATTTTTTTCTAATACTATCTAATTCAATAATTTCACCAGAACTATCAGTCATTTTAATATTAGAAACAACACTTCCAACACTTGTTTTTTCAAGTAATTGAAGGCGTTCCTTTATTTTTTTGGTAATTTCTATAGTTGGGTGTTTTTCTTCAAAAGCATTTGTTAATTCTTTATAAAAAGGGAGGTTTTCTTCGCCATTCCAACGTATAGAAGTTGGGTAAATAGCAATTGAAGTGCCCATTTTTTCTTTAATAAAAGTGGTTAATTCGCTAATGTGTTTTTTATAATTTTCAACTTCAAGTTCTCGTAATTCAGCAATAGTTTGTTCGCTAGCGGTGTTTTGAGATGCTGTAATTTTATTTCGAACAGATTTTACCAATCTGTTTAAAGATTCAACTCTAAAATCTTCATACGCGTTTAGCAAATCTGTATCAACAGAACCTTTTACCAAAATATTTTCAATAGTTGAACCTTGTATTTTTAAGTGTTGACCTTTATCTATAGCTAATAAAATAGTTTTTTCGTTATCAAAATTTAAAGAATAAATAGCAGGTTCAAGAAAGTAAACAGAGTTAAATTCTCCTTTTTTATTAATTTCAAGTGTGTCTATTATTGTAGAAGTATTGTTTTGAAAATCATCTATTAAAGAAAGTACTACATAGTTTTCTTTTAAATTAGATACTTTTCCAGAGATACTAAATGATTTGTTATTATTCTCAGTACAACTAGTAAAAATTATAAAAAATAATACAGATATTAATATCAGAAAATTGCGCATATGTTAATTTGATTTTAAACTTAGTCGCAAGTTTACATAAAAAATAACATTAATTACTAGTGGTATTAGAGTTTTCATTTATTTTATCTTCTCCAACTGTTAAAAAGTTTGGAAAAATAGTTGGAGCTAGCTTTTTAATAGGTTCAAATAATGTGGCGTTATCTTGTTCGTCTGCAGATACAAAAGGAATTGTATTATTTAATTTAGAGAAAACAATAAGAACAATACTTAAAATTAATCCAATTTTTAAAGCACCAAAAAATCCACCTAAAAATTTATTTACTAAACCTAATGATGCAAAATCTGCTATTTTAGTTAAAAGCTTGCCTATTAAAGAGATTACTAAAACAATAATACCAAAAGTGATAGAAAATGAAATTAAAGTAACAAATTTTTCATCCCAAGAAACCCGTTTTGCTAAAAAATCACCAACAAAATATGAGAAATGTATGGCGCCGTAAACACCTGCAACCAAAGCAACTAAGCTTGCTACTTCAACAAATAAACCTTTAAAAACGCCTCTAATAAAGCCAAAAAGTAATAAAGCTGAAATTATAATATCAAAAGTATTCATTTTGTTGTTTTTGTAAATATACATGATTGGATTTGTATATTTGCGCCAAACTAAAAATTTCAAATGTCAAGAGATCAAAAATTAAAAGAAGATTACGATACCATACTCGATATTTTAGCCACCAAATTTGGCGATGGTGAAAAGTTAAATTTAGATGCTATTATTTATTTAATTGGCGTACAAGAGTTAGGACAAGGAGCTAGAGAGTTTGGTAAAGATGATAAAGTAAACTTAATGCATATTGCAATTTGCCGCTTGTTAGAGCCCTTTGGATATTATGAATTTGACTATTTTGACGCTGATGGCTGGCCACACTATAAAGTTTTAGAAGAATTACCTCCCTTAAAAACAGGCGAACAAACTGTACTTATAAAGGAAGCAATTGTACTTTATTTTAAAGCACAAGAATTAATTTAGGTTACAGCCATTTTCCGAACTATTTTTGCAAATAATTTTGGAAAAAAACGCTTTAAGTAAATAGCCGATTTTTCTCGAAAACCGGCAATATATACCTCGTTTTTTTCTTGATAAACTGCTTTTAAAGCTAGTATAGAGAAATGTTCTGGACTGTAACCATTTTTGGTTGCTGTGTCCATTTTATTTTGAGCAGCGCCAGTTCCGGTTAAAGCATTTAAAGAAATATTTGTTTTTACATATCCTGGGCAAATAAGCGTTACTTTTATGTTGTGTTGGTATATTTCAGATCGCAAACTATCAAAAAAACCGTGCAGTGCGTGTTTTGATGCAGAATAGGAGGAGCGAACCGGCGTTGCAAATTTTCCAACTACACTGGTAATTACTACAAATTGTCCCGACTTTTGGGCTATAAAATGAGGTAAAAGTGCTTTAGATAATGCAATAGTTCCAAAATAGTTTATTGCCATAATTTTTCTATCCACTTCAATGTTGGTATCAATTGCTTTTGAACGTTGACTTATGCCAGAGCTATTGTATAAAATATCTATTTTTCCAAACTGAGAAATGGCTGTTTCAACTATTAAAGGTAAACTAGTATAATCCTCTAAATCTAGCGGAATAATTTTTATTTCTGATGATGGATCACATTCATTTTTTACTTTTTCTAACTCAGTTATATTTCTGGAAGATAAAATAAGTTTTGTGCTCATTTTTGATAGTTCCAAAGCTGTTGATTTTCCAATTCCAGAAGACGCACCAGTAATCCAAATTACTTTATTTTTAAAATCCATAGTTGATGTTTTATGTAAAATGATAAAATTAGTTACATTTGGTTTGATTATTGATAATTTCAACCAAAAAAAACAATGTTTAAAAAAATCGTATTCAGTTTATTTCTTATTTCGTTTGTAGCTAAAAGTCAGCATGTTGTTCAAGGAACACTAAAAGGTGAGAACGATTATAAATGGGTAATTTTATATCAACTAAAAGGTTTTAATCAAATTTACCTTGCAAATGTAGATATAGTTGAAGGAAAATTTTCAGCTAAAATACCAGAAAATTCGCCAAAAGGAATGTATCGTTTGGCCTATGATTTAGAAAATAATGGATTTGTAGATTTTTTATACAATAATGAATCTGTAACGCTGGAGTTTGATCCTAAAAATCAACTTGAAACATTAAATTTTAGCACTTCTGAAGAAAATATAGTCTATTATTCTTATTTAAATGAAGCAGAAACTATTCGTCAACAATTAGATTCAATTCAATTAACCTATTTTAAAACTGTTGATGATAACAATAAAGAAGCTTTAAAAAAATTGTACAATGTTACATTTAAAATGTATCAAAACATTCAAGCTAAATTTGAGGAAGCATCAACAGGTAAATTAGCTAATCATTTTATAAAGGCAAATCAGAAATATTATTCACTAGAAATGTTTAATATGCCTCAAGCCTACTTAAATAGTGAAAAGTCACATTTTTTCGATTTTATAAATTTTAATGATAATGAGCTTAATAATTCCACGCTAATAAATCAGAAAATAATAGAATACGTGTTTTATTTAAGTCAGTCTGATGATGCGCAAGTACAAACTGCTTTATATAAAAATGCGGTTGTTGAAGTGATGCAAAAAATAAAAGATAATAATGCTTTGGCTAGTGAAGTTTGCACTACTTTAATGTTTGCTTTTACACAAGTTCAAAATGTTACTTTGGTAGATTTTATGTTGGAATCTATTTATAAAATGTTACCGAAAGAGTTTATTGATGAAGCTGTTGTTTTAGAAGTGGAAAGTAAAATAAAATTAGCAATTGGTAAAACAGCTCCAGATTTCTCTTGGCCTGTAGCTAAAAAGCAACAAAAATTATCTGAAATTAACGTGGCTGATACGTATGTTTTAGTGTTTTGGAGTACTTCTTGCTCGCATTGTGTAGTAGAAGTCCCTCAGTTATATGAATATACAAAAGACAATAAAAATATTCATGTTATTGCAGTTTCTTTAGAAAATGATGAAGTAGGTTTTAAAGAATATTCGAAAAAATTTACCAATTGGACCAATGTTTTAGCACTTGAAAAATGGCAGAATAGCATTGCAAAACAATATGATATTACATCAACGCCAACCTATTTTGTGTTGGATTCTTTAAAGAAAATTATAGCAAAACCAGATCACATTCAAGATGTGAAAGCGTTTTTATTGGAAAATGGTTTGTAGAAATAGTATAAAATAGGCTGTTTAAAAAAATATTGTCAACCTAAACTTGTTTCAGGTTTTTATAGTGATTGATTATTCGTTTGATGAGATGCTGAAACAAGTTCAGTATGACGGTGTTAATTTTTTAAACAACCTATTAATTTTTTTAATATCTTTTAATGACTGCATTGATGTCCGTGTCCGTGCTCATGTTCATGATGCAAACAACTTTCACCACTGTCAATTACTTTTCCAATTAAGTAATTAGATATTATATCTTTTGGTTCACCAGAGCATCCTCTAATAACATTAATATTACATTTATTTAGTACATTAATTGCTCCATTTCCAATGCCTCCAGTAAGCATAGTTGTAACACCATGCTCGGCTAAAACACTTGCAATATTAGATTTACAACCACAGCCTTGTTCGGCAATTAAAGGTTTTATACTTACTATTTTGTTATCGGAAATTGTGTAAATTTCGTAATGATCACAATGTCCAAAATGATCTTCAAGTTGATTATTTATATCAACAGGTATTGCTATTTTTTTCATATTAAAATTATTTTTAGCGATTTATTATTTATTTAAATTTATTAATTCATTTGTACTACAATCTTCGGTATTCTCACATTTAACGTCGGCATTGTCTGCTTCAATTAATTTGTGGCATTTTCCACATCTATACCAATCGTTGCTTAATTCATAATTTCCGCCTTCAATTACAATGGCTTTTCCTTCTACAAATGCTTTTGTAATGGTGGTTAATGCTTTGTTGTAAATTCTGGTAAGTGTGGGTCTGGAAACATTCATTAAATCAGCAGCCTCTTTTTGTTGTAGGTTTTCATAATTTACCAATCTAATGCTCTCGTATTCTTCAAAAGTTAATGTAACTGCTTCTAGTTTACAGCGTGGAATTCCAAAAGGTTTAAAACCTTTCATTAATGGAGGTTGTAAAATGGTTCTATTTTTTTCTGGACGAGGCATTTGTTAGATTTATAAAATTGTTTTGAAATTTTTAACAAATATAATGAACGTACGTTCATAATACAACATAATTTTTTATATTTGCAAAAATATTTTTTTATGACAACTAATTTTGATGCGTATACAACCAGTCAGTTTAAGGTTATTATTCCAAATACGCTAAATGATCACGAAACTTTGTTTGGTGGAGAAGCTTTAAAATGGATGGATGAAGTGGCTTATATTACCGCTATTCGTTTTACTCGAAATAAAATGGTTACTGTATCTACAGATAAAATTAAATTTTTAAAACCTGTAAAATCTGGGACAATTGTTGAAGTTTTTGGAAAAATAGTAAATGTGGGTACTGTTAAAATAGATGTTTTGGTAGATATTTATATGGAAGAAATGTATGATGATTGTAGACAAAAAGTAATTACTGGGCAGTTTACGTTTGCTGCGCTTAATAATGAAAATAAGCCAATTGCAATTGCTTCTATATTGCAAAAGAACTAAAAATAAAAGAAAGCATCTTTTAAATGGTTGACTTCAAACTTATCCTGATTTTTTAAAATTGCGATAATATCAAAGCGTACTTCAACATCTAAATTTTTTGAGATTACATATTCATTTATAGCTTCTACCAGTAATTGTATTTTTTTTTGATTTACAAAATCTTGTGGATCTCCAAAATAATTTGAAGAACGCGTTTTTACTTCAACAACAGCTAATACACCTTTTTTTAAAGCAATTATATCGACCTCAGCTTTTTTAAATCGCCAGTTTGTTTCTAATATTTTGTAGTTGTTTTTTTGAAGAAAATCAATTGCAATTTCTTCACCTTTATTACCTAGTTCGTTGTGAGTTGCCATAATTAATTTAAATCATTCACTAAATTTTACAACAGAAAATTCTTTAGTAACATATAAATCAATGTCTCTTCCTAAAATTAGCGCATTATTTTCAATATCGTGCCCTGCGGGAAAATCGAACAAAATAGGAAAGTTATATTCCTTGGTAACATCTAAAATTAAAGCTTCAATAGTTTGTCCCCAAGGAGTAGTGTTTTTTCTAATTTTGCTTATTCCACCAATAATTAAACCTTTACAATTATCAAAATAACCTGCGCGTTTTAAAGCATATAGCATTCTATCTATTTGATAATGATATTCGCCAATTTCTTCAATAAATAAAATTTTATCTTTTGTATTTATAGATGATTTAGAACCCAATAAACTTTGTAAAATAGATAAATTTCCGCCTACAAGTTGCCCTTTTACATGACCCATTTTATTGTAGCTAGATTCTTTAACAGTATAGGTAAGCTGTTCACCAAACAAAGCTTTTTTAAACGATTCAATAGATGGTTTATTTTTTTCTTCGTTAAAATCTAAACTAGTTCCTAAAATAGCATGTAAAGTTTCAAATCCTAAATTATGAATGTGGCTATGCAACACCGTAATATCAGAATAACCAATAATCCATTTTGGGTGTTTTTTAAATTCGGTAAAATCAATTTTATCAATAATTCTAACGGTTCCATAACCACCTCTGGCACACCAAATGGCTTTTACATTTTTGTTATCTAAAACTAATTGTAAATCGTTTGTTCTATCGGCATCACTTCCGGCAAAATGATGCGCTTGGTTAAACGTGTTTTTACCTAAAATTACTTTTAAACCCCAACTTTCGGCTAGTTCTTTGGCTTTTAAAATTGGTGATTTATCTTTTATAATTCCTGCTGTTGCAACTATTGCAATAGTATCTCCAACTTTTAAATAAGCTGGTTTTATAAGCGATGTTTTCATTTGTTGAAAAGTGTGGATAAAATTAGTGGGAGTTGAAAAAGCAACGTTACAAACACAAAAAGTTAATATGTAAAGCATCCAAATGTTCTTCTTAAAATGCATAATTTGTGTTTTCTAGTAAAAATAATATAATTAAACAGAATGTCAAATATATTATTTTCAATTGTACTAAAGTAAATCAAGTAATAAACATCCAAAAAAATCAACATTTATCGCTATTTTTGTGCTTTCTTAAACAAATTTTGATGAGCAATTCAAAAAGATATACAATTACAGCGGCATTACCTTATACAAACGGACCAGTGCATATTGGACATTTAGCAGGAGTTTATGTGCCAGCAGATATTTATGCGCGCTATTTACGTAACACCGGAAACGATGTTTTATACATTTGCGGATCTGATGAACACGGTGTTCCAATTACTATAAAAGCCAAAAAAGAAGGTGTTTCTCCACAAGATATAGTTGATAAATACCACGCAATAATAAAAAAATCGTTTAGTGATTTTGGAATTTCTTTTGATAATTATTCGCGTACATCGGCAGAAGTGCATCATAAAACAGCATCAGAGTTTTTTAAAAAATTATACGATGAAGGAAAGTTTATTGAAGAAGCAACTGAACAATTGTATGATGAAGAAGCAAAGCAGTTTTTAGCAGATAGATTTGTAATTGGAACGTGCCCAAAATGTGGAAACGAAGAAAGTTATGGCGATCAATGCGAAAAATGTGGTACTAGTCATAATGCAACAGATTTAATAAATCCAAAATCTGCAATTACAGGAAATGTACCTACTACTAAATTAACAAAACATTGGTATTTACCATTAGATAAGTATGAAACTTGGTTGCGAGAATGGATTGTTGAAGGTCATAAAAACGATTGGAAAACAAATGTATTAGGACAAGTAAAATCGTGGTTAGACGATGGTTTAAAACCACGCGCGGTAACACGAGATTTAGATTGGGGAATTCCAGTTCCGGTTGAAAATGCCGAAGGAAAAGTATTGTATGTTTGGTTTGATGCGCCAATTGGTTATATTTCATCAACCAAAGAATGGGCAGCTCGTGAAGGAAAAGATTGGGAACCATATTGGAAAGATAAAGACACTAAATTAATTCACTTTATTGGAAAGGATAATATTGTGTTTCATTGTATTATTTTTCCAGCCATGTTAAAAGCTGAAGGTAGTTTTATTTTACCTGAAAATGTACCTGCAAACGAGTTTTTAAATTTAGAAGGAAATAAAATTTCAACCTCTAAAAACTGGGCAGTTTGGTTGCATGAATATTTAATTGATTTCCCAGAAAAACAAGATGTTTTGCGTTACGCTTTAACTGCTAATGCGCCAGAAACAAAAGACAACGATTTTACTTGGAAAGATTTTCAGGCACGTAATAACAACGAATTAGTGGCTATTTTTGGAAACTTTATTAATAGAGTAGTAGTGTTAACTAACAAATATTATGAAGGAATTATTCCAGAGCCAAATGAATTTACAGCTATTGACGATGAAACCTTAGAACAACTACAAAAATTCCCTGCAATTATAGCAAGTTCAATAGAGCGTTACCGTTTTAGAGAAGCATCGCAAGAAATGCTAAATTTAGCACGTTTAGGAAACAAATATTTAGCCGATGAAGAACCTTGGAAAGCAATAAAAACAGATCCTGAACGTGTAAAAACCATTATGTATGTTGCTTTACAAATTGCAGCAGGTTTGGCTGTTGTTGCAGAACCATTTTTACCTTTTTCTTCAAATAAATTAAAAGGGATCTTAAATATTTCTGAAAACGTAGCTTGGGATTCCATAGCAACTTCAGAAGAATTAATTTCAGCAAACCATAAAATTGGACAAGCAGAATTATTATTTGCTAAAATTGAAGATGAAGAAATTCAAGCACAATTAGATAAGTTAGAAGCTACAAAAGTTGCCAATGAAGCTGAGAATAAAAAAGTAGAACCACAAAAAGAAACCATTCAGTTTGACGATTTTACAAAATTAGATATTCGAGTAGGAACTATTTTAGAGGCTGTAAAAGTGCCAAAAACCAAAAAATTACTTCAGTTAAAAGTTGATGTTGGTTTAGATGTTAGAACCATAGTTTCTGGTATTGCAGAAAGTTTTACGCCTGAAGAAATTATTGGTCAAAAAGTAACTGTTTTGGTAAACTTAGCACCACGTGTTTTAAAAGGAATTGAAAGTCAAGGAATGATTTTAATGACCGATACTCCTGATGGAAAATTAGCTTTTATTGAACCAGAAAACGATTCAGTAAAAAATGGTGAACAGATAAGTTAATAAATTAGTTCAATTAGTAAAAAAGGGATTAATTTACTTTAAAGGTTATTAAAAAGATGAAGTATATTGGTGTTTTGTGCATGTTGTTATGTTCATTTTTAATAAATGCCCAAAATATTCAGGTAGATGCCCAAAGTTATACAGCTCAGCAATTAATAGAAGATATTTTAATTGATAGTGATTGTATTAGCAATGTTGTAGTTACTAATGTTGTAGGCGGGAATTTTAATAGTACCGAAAAAAGTTATGGCTATTTTAATGCTTCCGGAACTACTTTTCCGTTTAGTAAAGGATTGGTTTTAAGCACCGGAAAACTATCAAATGTAAAAGGACCAAATACAACTTTAAGCGATGATGATGCTACAAATTGGATTGGAGATTCAGATTTAGAGCAGGTTTTAAACGAAACCAACACAATAAATGCAACTAGTATTGAATTTGAGTTTACTTCGGCTGCCAATCAAATAAGTTTTAATTACATTTTTGCATCAGAAGAATATCAGCAAAACAACTCAAATACGTGTAAATATTCCGATTTATTTGGGTTTTTAATTCGTCCAGTAAGTAGTACTCAATACACAAATATTGCTTTAGTTCCAAACACGCAAACTCCGGTAAAGGTAACTACAGTGCATCCGCTAATTCCCAATGGTTGCGCAGCAATAAATGAACTGTATTTTGATAGTTGGAATGGTACAATTGCTCCAATAAATTTTAACGGTCAAACCACAGTTTTAACAGCTACGGCATCTGTAATTCCAAATGAAACATATCATGTGAAATTGGTAATTGCCGATGAAAAAAATTACAGATACGATTCTGCTGTTTTTTTAGAAGCTGGAAGTTTTAAAATGAATACGGATTTAGGTGAAGATAGATTAATAGCTAGCAATAATCCAGTATGTTTTAATGAAACTTTAGATTTAGATGCTACTACTTTAGGAACCAATGTTTCCTATAAATGGTTTAAAAACGGAAGCGAAATTCTTGGTGAAACAAATGGTATTTATACTGTTAAAGATGCTGGAATTTATAGTGTAGAAGTATCTTTAAATGGCACGTGTGTTTCTAACGGAGAAATTACAATTGAATATACTGGGGAAATTTCAACTACCGAAAATTACTTAGGTTTATGTGATAATGATACAGATGGTTTAACTTTTTTTAATTTGCATTTGGCCGATCCTTTTTATAATTTAGATATGACAGGATTAACAGTTGTAGATTTTTTTAAAACTGAAGAAAACGCTTCAAATTATCAAGATCCAATACCTAATTCTGATATTTACTTTAATAGTGTTCCAAATGAAGTGGTATATGCAAGAATTGAAAATAGTTATGGTTGTTATACTGTTGAGAAATTAAATTTAAACGGTAATTTTTCTAGTTCTAGTATTAAAGAATTAAATGTGTGTGATGATGATTCAGACGGATTTACAACGTTTAATTTAGATGAATTAAGAACATTAATAAAACCAGAGGTTTCTGCAACAGCAAACATTTATTTTTTTAAATCGTATAATGATGCTGCGTATCATCAAAACATTTTGCCAGATTCTTTTGAAAACACAACAACAAATACTCAGCAAATTTGGGTAAAAGCCAAAGATATTTTTTGCGAATTATTAACTACAATTACGTTAAATGTTATTGCTAAGCCAGATTTATTGAATGATGAAACACTTTTTTATTGCTTAAATACGTATCCAGAAACGATTACATTAAATGCAGGATTATTAAATAAAAATAGCAACGAAACGTATTATTATAGTTGGAAAAAAAATGGAATTGATCTTGGTTTAAATCAGGAAGAGATTGAAATTAATGAAGGAGGAACATATAGCATAACTGTGGCAAATAGTACTAATTGTTTTGCTGAAAGAGCCATTTTAGTAAACACGTCTGAAACCGCAAAAATTGATGATATAATTATTGAAACCATTGGAGATGAAAGCAATATTTCAGTGATTGTTTCTGGTACTGGAGAGTATGAATTTTCTTTAGATAATGGAATTTTTCAAACAGAAAACACTTTTTTCAATGTGTTATCCGGCAATCATAATATTTCAGTAAAAGATTTAAACGGTTGCAATTTAGCCCAAGAAGAAGTATCCATTTATAGTATTCCTAAATTTTTTACTCCAAATAACGATTTTATAAACGATACTTGGAATCCGGCTGGAATTGGTACTGCAGAGAATCCAATAGTTTCTATTCACATTTTTAATCGCTTTGGAAAATTAATTACAGAATTAAATCCAAATGGAAATGGTTGGGATGGTTTAGTAAATGGAAAACAAATGCCAAGTACCGATTATTGGTTTAAAATAATTTTTAATGATAAACAACTATTACAAGGCCATTTTGCTTTAATACGATAAATAATTATGAATATTCTTTCTTACATAAAATCATTTACAAATTTACCATCAAAAGGAATAGAAAACACTGTTAAACTATTAAATGAAGATTGTACCATTCCTTTTATTTCTCGTTATAGAAAAGAATTGACAGGGAATTTAGATGAGGTACAAATTGGTGAAATTGTAAAATATAAAAACCAGTTTGAAGAACTTGAAAAAAGAAAAGCAACAATTTTAAAAGCATTAGAAGAACAAGAGGTTTTAACTACTGAATTACAACAAAAAATTGAAGCAACTACAGATTTAACGGTTTTAGAAGATATTTACTTACCTTTTAAGAAAAAGCGAAATACAAAAGCAGAAACTGCTCGTAAAAACGGTTTAGAGCCATTGGCAAAAATAATTATGAGTCAGCGCGCAACAGATATTGAATCTATTGCAGTAAAGTATTTAAATAATGAAGTTGAAACCGAAGAAGCAGCATTAGAAGGTGCTCGTTTTATAATTGCAGAATGGATTAACGAAAGAACGGATGTTAGAAACAACATTCGTTACCAATTAGAAAAATTTGCGAATATTACCACTAAAGTTGTAAAAAAGGAAGAAGAAAGTGAAAAAGCACAAAAATATAGAGATTATTTTGAGTGGACTGAACCTTTAAATCGTTGTCCCTCACACAGATTATTAGCAATTTTAAGAGCTGAAAAAGAAGGTTTTATAAGGCTGAAAATAGAAATTGATGACGATAAAGCTTTGGCTAAAATTGAAGATAGAATTCTAAACTCTAACAATGCGTGTACACAACAAATAAAATTAGCCATTCAAGATTCGTATAAACGATTATTGTTTCCTGCATTGGCTAACGAAACGTTGAATATTTCAAAAGAGAAAGCCGATGAAAATGCCATTCAGGTTTTTGCCAAAAATTTACAGCAATTATTGTTGGGTGCTCCGTTAGGTGAAAAAAATATTTTAGCTATTGATCCTGGTTTTAGAACAGGTTGTAAAGTGGTGTGTTTAAATGCGCAGGGCGGATTAGAATATAACGAAACAATTTATCCACACGCTCCAAAAAACGACTCAATTGGAGCAATGAAAAAGATTAATAGTTTGGTAGATGCTTATAAAATTGAAGCAATTGCTATTGGAAATGGAACAGCATCGCGCGAAACAGAACAATTAATTCGCAAAATGCGTTTTAATAAAGATGTGGAAGTTTTTGTAGTAAGTGAAGCAGGAGCAAGTATTTATTCGGCTTCAAAAATTGCACGTGATGAATTTCCAAATTTCGATGTTACAGTTCGTGGCTCTGTTTCTATAGGTCGTCGTTTAGCCGATCCGTTGGCGGAATTGGTAAAAATTGATGCAAAATCTATTGGTGTAGGTCAATATCAGCACGACGTAGATCAAACAAAATTAAAAAACTCACTAGATACGGTTGTAGAAAGTTGTGTAAATTCCGTGGGTGTAAATATTAATACAGCAAGCACATCATTGCTAAGTTATGTTTCAGGAATTGGACCAAAATTGGCTGAAAATATTGTGAATTATAGAGATGAAAATGGCGCGTTTTCTTCAAGAAACGAAATTAAAAAAGTGCCTCGTTTGGGCGATAAGGCTTTTGAACAAGGTGCTGGTTTTTTACGCATAAAAAACGCCAAAAATCCGTTAGATGATTCTGCTGTACATCCAGAAAGTTACGATGTTGTAAAACAAATTGCAAAAGACTTAAAATTAAATGTTGCTGATTTAATTGGGAATAAAGAAATACTTCAAAAGGTAGATTTGCAAAAATATTGCACTGCAACTATTGGTCTTCCAACGTTAAAGGATATTGTAAAAGAACTTGAAAAACCAGGGTTAGATCCGCGTAAAAAAGCAAAAGTTTTTACATTTAATCAAAATATTAGAACCATTAACGATTTACATGAAGGGCAATTATTACCTGGAATTGTAAATAATATTACCAATTTTGGCTGTTTTGTTGATATTGGAATAAAAGAAAGCGGCTTGGTGCACGTTTCTAATTTATCTGATAAATTTGTGAGTGATGTAAGCTCCATTGTAACCTTACATCAACAAGTAATAGTAAAGGTTTTAGAAGTTGATGTTGATAGAAAACGTATTCAACTATCTATGAATTATAAATAAAACATGTAAATATATCATTCTGAATTTGTTTGTAAACACGTTCAGAATGATGACTTTTTTAATACAATTACTTATTTATATTGACACAAATAAGAAGTTTGCCCAACAGATTTTACCTTAAATTTTGTGTTGGCAGCAACTTCAAATTTTTCTCCTGTTTTGTAAGATTTCCATTCAGTTTCGTTTGGTAATTGCGCAATTAACTCACCTTCAATAACTATCATTGTTTCGTGGGTTGAGGTTCCAAATTCGTATTCACCTTCTTCCATTACTCCAATAGTAGATTTTCCTGTTGCGGAAGTATATCCAAGAGATTTTACGGTAGCGTTAAAATATTCGTTTACTGAAATCATAATTCTGTTTTTAAATTTTGGTAAATATAATTGATGTTCTCATTTTAGCAACAATTATTAAAAATAAAAAAGACTGCCTTTTTACAGACAGTCTTTTATTCTCTTTTTCATAACAAAATTCCAGTTTATTGCTTATTTCCAAGCATCAACATTTCATTTACAACAACTTCAGTAATGTATTTTTTTATGCCATTACTATCTTCATAACTTCTAGATGTTAATTTTCCTTCAATAGCAATTTCTCTGCCTTTTTCTAAATATTTTTCAATAATTTCTGCAGTTTTGTTCCAGGCAACACAATTATGCCATTGTGTATCTGTTACTTTTTCGCCTTGCGCATTTTTATAAGTTTCATTTGTTGCAATACTAAATTTTGCTAATTTTTTCCCTGATTCTAATGTGATAATTTCAGGTGAATTTCCAATGTTTCCAATTAATTGTACTTTGTTTCTTAACGTATTCATAAGATAAGGTGTTAGATTAAGTTAAATGTCATTCGTTCGATTTAACAGTGCAAATATGAGACAGGTTTTAAACTCTAGTCGGTTGTTATTTGTTTACTTTCGTATGTAAATGTTTGTAAACGTTTGTAAACGGATAATTTTTTATGTATATTAGAGGAACTACATAACTAAATATTTAAAAATGATTGTTAATTTTAGACAGGAAATATGGACCGCATATTTGAATGAAAAATGGTGCGAAGAGGATGAGTTAATGATTTCTAATTATGGAAGAGTTAAACGGAGAAAAATTGGAGAAGAAGAGTGGAATCTTTCAAAAACATCATTAATTGGTGGATATGATACGTTTTGGATTCGACGTAAAGGTAAAAAAAATACCTCTTCAGCATATATTCATAGAGCTGTTGCTGAAATTTATTGTAAAAAAAGAGAGGATCAAAAATTTGTGATTCATTTAGATTTTGATAAACTAAACAACAAAGCAAGTAATTTAAAATGGGTGAATAGAGCGGAATTAAATGAGCATAATAAGTTAAATCCGGTTCATAAAAAAAAGTTGGGTAAAAGAACCTATTCTAAACTTACTGAAGGTAGAGTTAGAATGATAAAAAAGAAAATATTAGATCCTAATAGAAAAACCAGAATGCGTTTAATTGCTAAACAGTTCGGAATTTCAGAAATGCAGCTGTACAGAATAAAATCTGGTGAAAATTGGGGAGATGTAAAAATTGATGATTAAAAATATAAAAGATTAAAAATAACCTATGAAAAAAAAAGAGTGTTTAGAATGCAGTGAACCATTAAATGGAAGGGTTGACAAAAAGTTTTGTTCGGATTATTGCAGAAATTCTTACAATAACAAAGTAAATAAAGAAAGTAAAAACTTAATACGAAATATAAACAATAGGCTACGAAAGAATCATAAATTATTAGCCGAATTAAACACTTCAGGTAAAACTAAAGTTGCTAGGACTAAATTGTTAGATGGTAATTTTGACTTTAACTATTACACATCTATATATACCACAAAAACCGGAAATGTTTACTATTATGTGTACGATCAGGGTTATTTAGCATTAGAAAACGATTATTATTTATTAATTAAAAAAGATTAATATTTATACAAAACGGTGCTAATGGTTTTAAAAAAATATGCTCAAGTTTTTTCTATAATTATAATTGTAGCTACAGTTTATTATAGTTTTTTTTCACAAACGCCTTCAACTAATTATTATTCAACAGCACATACGGCATTCTCTACAGAAAATGCATTAATTTATTTAAAAGAAATTACTAAAAAACCGCATTATGTTGGTGCTTCTGAACATACTGTTGTAAGAAATTATATAATTTCAGAACTAGAAAAACTTGGGTTACAAGTTCAAGTACAAGAGCAAGTGGCAGTTAATAAAAAATGGAAAGCAGCAACTAAAACTCGAAATATTTTAGCTCGGATTAAGGGAAGTGGAAATGGCAAAGCAGTGTTGTTATTATCTCATTACGATTCTAGTCCACATTCTTCTTTAGGAGCCAGCGATGCTGGAAGTGGAGTAGTTGTAATTTTAGAAGGAATAAGAGCCTTTTTAGCGAAAAAAGAAGTTCCTAAAAACGATATTATTATTTGTATTACCGATGCTGAAGAATTAGGATTGTTAGGTGCAAATGCGTTTGTAAATCATCATTCGTGGGCAAAAGATGTTGCGTTGGTATTAAATTTTGAAGCCAGAGGAAGTGGAGGACCAAGTTATTTATTGTTAGAAACTAATGGCGGTAATAAAAACTTAATTAATGCTTTTAAAAACACCAAATCCTCACATCCAGTGGGAAATTCATTAATGTATAGCATTTATAAAATGTTGCCAAATGATACTGATTTAACTGTTTTTAGGGAAGAAGGAAATATTGATGGTTTCAATTTTGCATTTATTGGAGATCATTTTGATTATCATACTCAACAAGATTCTTTTGAACGGATGGATTTAAATTCGCTCAATCACCAAGCTTCTTATTTAATTGCTGGTTTAAATTATTTTGCAAATAGCAATTTAGCTAAGTTAAAAGCACAAAGTGATGATGTGTATTTTAATTTTCCGGAATTCGGATTGGTTTCTTATCCGTTTTCTTGGATTTTGCCAATGCTTATACTAAGTGTATTGGTATTTTTTAGTTTGTTGTTTTTCGGATTTCAAAAAAATAAATTAACCTTTAAAGGAATTATAAAAGGATTTTACGCATTTAAATTACCCCTGTTTGTTTCAGGTTTACTTACTTTCTTTGGGTGGAAATTGCTGTTAAAAATTCATCCTCAATACACAGATATTTTACAAGGTTTTACTTATAATGGTTATTATTATATTGCATTTGTTGTTACTTTAACTTTAGCAATTTGCTGGTGGTTTTATTCAAAATATTTTAAAAATAATACGCTTCAAGATTTGTTAATTGCTCCTTTGGTTTTTTGGATTTTAATAAATGTTGGAATTTTTATTTATTTAAAGGGAGTAGGCTTTTTCATCCTTCCAGTAATTGAAATGCTTTTAGTTTTGGCAATAGTACTATTCTCAAAATCAGAGATTTATAACACAGTGCTTTTCAGCATTTTTGCAGCGCCTATTTTGCTGTTATTTGTTCCGTTTATTGTAATGTTTCCAGTTGGTTTAGGATTAAAAATGTTAGTGATTAGTTCGGTTTTTGTAGTATTATTGTTCGGGTTGTTAATTCCGGTTTTTTATAGTTACAAAAAGCAAAATAATTTTAGCAAGTTATTTTTATTTGGAGCTTTATTAATTTTAATTTCGGCATTGTTAAACGCTTCATACACTAAAAACAGAAAGCAACCCAACAGTATTTTGTATGTGTTAGATGCAGATAAAAATGATGCTTATTGGGCAACCTATAATTCAATAATAGATAATTTTACAAAACAGTTTTTAGGAAATAATCCTATTAATGGAAGTTATGATGTTAATACAGCAGCAAGTAAATACAATTCAAAAATTAAATTTCATAAAAAAACAAAGGTTATAGCATTAAAAAAACCAACAATTTCAATTATTTTTGATACAATTATTAGTTCAAACAGAAAGGTATGTTTACGCCTTCTATCAAATAGAAATGCAAATAAATTTGAATTGTTATCTAATACACCTATTAAATTTAAATCGTTTAAAATAAATGATGAAGCTTTTAAATCAGATCCAAATAGTGCGTATGTTTTAAAAGTAGATAAAGGAACCGTACTAAGTTATTTTATAACCGATAAAAATGAGGTTGTGGACGTAGAATTTGTTGTAGAGCCTAATCAAAAATTTGATTTGGATATTATGGAAATAAAATTTGATTTATTAACAAATCAGCATTTTCAAATGCAGCCAAGATCTGAAATTATGATGCCAATGCCATTTGTGTTTAACGATGCAACTATTATAAAAACAACTATTAAATTTTAAAAATGAAACAAACCCTATTTATACTACTACTAGCTTTTTGTGTTTTTTCTTGCAGAAAAATAAATAATCCAAAGGATGAAAATGTTTTAATAACACAAGTTAACGATACTATTTATGAAAAGCCTGAACTTAATGAAAAAAGTGCTTCATACTTGTATCATTTCGCTTATGAATGTATAGATCAAGAATATCCAAATAAGTTAGGACAGGTTTTGGGCGATAGTACTTATTTAAAAGAGCCATCAGAATTACATCCAGCATTTTATGGTTGTTTCGATTGGCATTCTTCGGTTCACGGGCATTGGACATTATTAAATTTAATTAAAGAATTACCCGATTTTAAAGAGCGTGATGCTATTTTACTAAAGCTTCAAAAAAACATCACAAAAGAGAATGTTTTAAAAGAAGTTGCCTATTTTGATGATGTTCATAATAATACTTTTGAAAGAACCTACGGCTGGGCTTGGTTATTAAAAGTTGCTGAAACCTTGCAAGATTGGGATACGCCAGAAGCTAAAGAGTTGTATACTAATCTAGAGCCTTTAGTTAAACTAATAGAACAAAAATATATAGAATTTTTACCTAAATTAAAATATCCTATTCGTGTGGGAGAACATCCAAATACTGCTTTTGGAATGTCGTTTGCCTTGGATTATGCGAAAAAATATTCGCCAAAATTAGAAGCAATAATTATTGAAAAAGCTAAGGAATATTATTTGAATGATAAAGGATGTCCGGTAACTTGGGAACCTGGTGGTTTCGATTTTTTATCACCATGTTTACAAGAGGCTTCTTTAATGTTAAAAGTGTTGCCAAAAAAAGAATTTGAGGTTTGGTTAGATGCTTTTTTACCTGATTTTAGAAAGAATCCAGCAGCGTATATAGAAGTTGCAATAGTAACCGATAGATCTGATGGCAAATTAGCGCATTTAGATGGTTTAAACTTTAGCAGAGCTTGGTGTTTATACGAAATTGGGAAAGCTTTAGATAATGATAAAATGATAAACCTAGCCAACAAACATTTTAATTATAGTTATAAAAAAATGGACTCTGGCGAATATGCCGGAGCCCATTGGTTAGCTTCATTTGCTTTATATGCTGTACTTAAAAGTACTTAGTTTTTCTTGAATTGGGTAATACGCATTGTATTTGCCATACCTCTTTCTTTTACAGGCATTGAAGTAATGTTAATAGCAAAATCACCTTCGTTTAAATAACCACGGTCATGTGCTAAATTATTAATATCTTCAATGGTTTGATCTGTGCTTACAAATTTATCATAATAAACACCTTTAACACCCCATAATAAGTTTAACATAGCTAATATTCTTCTGTTTGAAGAGAATACTAAAATGTTTGATTTTGGTCTCCAAGATGAAATATGAAATGCTGTAAAACCAGAATCTGTTAAAGTAGTGATAACTTCAGCGTTAATAGAATTTGCCATAATTGATGCTTGGTGGCAAATTGTTTTTGATATAAAACGATCATTAACACATTGAACTTGATATTCAGGTATTGTAATTAATGGAGAGTTTTCAACACTTTCAATAATTTTACGCATTTGTTTAATTACATCTAGTGGATATTGACCCATTGCAGTTTCTCCAGAAAGCATAACAGCGTCAGCTCCATCCATAATAGAGTTTGCAACGTCATTTACTTCTGCTCTTGTAGGAACCTGATTTGTAATCATAGTTTCCATCATTTGAGTTGCAATAATAATTGGAATATGTGCTTTTTTTGCTTTTTGAACCAATCTTTTTTGGATTAATGGTACTTGTTCCATTGGAACTTCCACACCCAAATCTCCACGAGCACACATTAATGCGTCACAATGTGGTGTTAATCTATCAATATTTGCAACTGCTTCAGGTTTTTCAATTTTTGCAACAATTGGAATTTTATGATTTGAATGTTCTTTAATTAAATCACTTAATTGAATTAAATCTTCAGGTGTTCTAACAAAAGAAAGTGCTATCCAATCTACATCTATAGAAATTGCAAAAAGTGCATCTTTAATATCTTTTTCAGTTAAAGCAGGTAATGAAATTTTTGTATTTGGTAAATTCACACCCTTTTTAGAGTTTAAAGGTCCTCCACGTAATACTTTTGTAACTACTTTACTATCTCTATCTGTGTGTGTAACTTCAAATAAAAGTTTTCCGTCATCCACTAAAATGTGCTCACCTACCTGTACATCTTTTGGGAAAGTTTGGTAAGTCATATATGCAAATTCTTTTGTTCCTTCGCATTTATTAGTAGTAAATGTAAATACATCACCTTCATTTAAATAAACGCCTTCTTGCATTACTCCAACACGTAATTTTGGACCTTGTAAATCCGCTAAACATGCTACGTGAAAATTTCTACGTTTATTAATTTCTCTAATAATTCTTACTTTTTCTTTT
>NZ_JBFHHX010000036.1:0-25927 GCF_041596795.1 Lutibacter sp. | reverse complement strand
TTGAAGGTTCTAAAAAAAAATTGGAAGGAATCTCTTACGAACCTGCAATTGGAACTGTACCAGCTGAAACCGATGAAAATAGTTGGATTTTTAATCAAGGAAAATGGAGAAAAGTTTGGAAAAACGTTGGAACAAATAAAAATTATAAAGATAAATATAGTCTAATGGCAATTGAATTAACACTTACAAATTAAAAAATACACTGGCAACACTGAAACTAGTTTATTACTAGTTCTCTCTTACTTACTAAAATCTTCACGACTTATCAAGCTAGCAATTATTTGCTAAATTAGCTACTTAAAATTATTATTAACCTACAGCTGTATTTAAGGTCTAGACACTATGAGAAAAATCCTTATATTATTAGTAATTGTTTTAACTTCAAATTTAACTGAAGCACAGTTTTTAAAAGAAAAATCGATAAATGCTCAAATTGGATATGGATTAAGTGTACCTTATAATAGTATTAATGAAATTGTGGACAGTGGATTTTTTGCACAAGGAGAATTAGTACTAAAAGTAGCTTCTTGGCTAGAATTAAGGCCTTATGCTGGTTTTATTTTAACAAGCTCAAATGGAAAAGATATAAATAATAACCCAACCAATGAAAAAGCGGAATCAAAAGCCTTTTTACTTGGTGGAAAAGCAAGAGTTTGTGCGCCAATTCCTTGGATAGCACCGTACGTTGAAATTGGAATTGGCACTTCAATTGGAAAATTTGAAACATTAACAGCATTTGACAATATTGACAAAAGTGGTATTATTTATCATATCCCTTTTTCACTTGGACTGGAATTAGGAAAAAATAATAATGTTGATTTGGCTTTTACTTATTACTTTCAACCGTCTGTTAAACAATATGTTGGAGCATTTACAGTTGGACTAACATTTCCAATGAATAATAAAAAATAACGTGTAAACATTTGTTTTACCGTTAGTTGCAACCAACTTACCAATATCAATACAGATTTTCTAGGTCAGTAATTAATTACTTAAAATCATTTTTAAACTGTAGCTATATTTCAGCACTTAACAGTTTAATACATATTTACACACAAGTTTTAGATTATAATTAAACATATTTTTTCAAAACAAATGCTAATTGCGCATTATCCATTTTAAAATCATCTTAATTTATTCACTCCAAATTTTTTAAAAACTTTTTTAATTAAATTAGTCATCTTAAAATTGTAATTATTAAAAACTCGTATGAAAAAAGTAATCATTCACAAATTAACACTATTAATTATCGCATTTTTTACAATTAATAGTTGTTATAGTCAGTATACATCCAAACAAATCGATTCTATTATGGATGATGCTATGAGTAAATTTAATGTTGCCGGTTGTGCCATTTCAATTGTAAAAGATGGAAAAATAGTATACAGTAAAGGTTTTGGAGTGAAATCTGTAAAAACAAAAAGCCCAATAAACCAACATACTATTTTTGCAATTGGTTCAAATAGTAAAGCTTTTACTGCTGCTGCTTTGGCTATTTTAGTAGAAGATGGCAAATTAAAATGGGACGGAAAGGTTAAAGATTATATTCCAGAGTTTAAAATGTACAATTCTTATGTAACTGAAAACTTTAATATTCAAGATTTATTAACGCATCGTAGTGGTTTAGGTTTGGGAGCTGGAGATCTTATGATATTTCCAGATGGTTCAGATTTTACAATGAACGACTTACTTTCTAGTTTTCAACATTTTAAACCTACATCTGCATTTAGAACACAATTTGATTACGACAATTTATTATATATGGTTGCTGGAGAAGTTATTAAGCGAGTTTCGGGTATGACTTGGGAAGATTTTATTTCAAAACGAATTTTTCAGCCTCTTAATATGAATAATTCGTACCCTGCTTTAAATAAAATTAAAGATAATAGCAATTTTGCAAATCCTTACAATTCAAATTCAGGGATATTAATAGAACTACCAAATTTTAAACCAATGATAAACGGTGCTGCCGGTGGTATTTATTCAAATATTGATGATATTTCTAAGTGGATGCTACTACATTTAAATAACGGAAAATACGGTGAAAACCTACAAAATAGTCTTTTTACACAAAAATCGCAACGTGAAATGTGGAGAATACATACAGTAATTGAAGCTGAGAAAAATCCACATTACAACTCACACTTTTCTGGTTATGGTTTAGGATGGTTTTTATCAGATATAAAAGGAAATATGAATGTTTCACATAGCGGTGCGCTTCCTGGTATGTTATCAAAAATAACTATGATTCCAGATATTAATTTAGGAATTGTTATTTTAACCAATACAAGTGATGATGGTGCTGGTATTTTTGAAGCCGTATCTAATACAATTATTGATAGTTATATTGGATTAAATGACTTTGGATGGATTGATAAATATGTAGCATATTTTAAAAATAGAAATGAAAAAGGCGATGATGTAACAAAAAAAGTATGGGAAGTAGTTAAAAGTGCAAATAATTCTCATATAAAATTTGAAGATTATATTGGAACTTATAATGATGCTTGGTTTGGTAAAGTAGAAATTTTTATGAACGGAGATAAATTATGGATGAAATCGCATAAATCTCCAAAACTTAATGGCGAAATGTTTTTTTATAATGCAAATACGTTTGCAATTAAATGGGAATATCAAGATTTAAATGCCGATGCTTTTGCTATGTTTTTGTTAGATGAAAATGGAAAAGCTCAACGTATAAAAATGAAAGGTATATCTCCTAATATAGATTTTAGTTTTAATTTTCAAGATTTAGATTTAATAAGAGTTCATGTAAACTAAGTAATACTATACTAAAAATCGTTCTATTTTTATGTAAAAAAAAAATAAATACAATACTGTTTTATATACTAATTAATTTAAAAATTGGGAATTATTTAATAGTAATTACATTCCAAAACATTCAATTTAGTTAATATATTTGCCTGATTTTTAAAGTCAATTAATCCTAATTCTCAAAAAAAGCTAACGTGAAATATTTAACTAAAAAAACAACCATAAAAGCACTTAAAATAACAGGTATATTCCTTAGTTCTACATTGGCTTTTCTTATTGTTTTCCCTATGTTATATCCAGATTATGTAACAAATAAAATAAAGCAATTAACAAATAACAATATTAAAGGAGAACTTAATTTTTCAAAAGCAAATCTTTCATTTTTTAGCCACTTCCCTTCATTAACTTTAGATCTTGATGATTTTTTATTAAAAGGCTCAGAGCCTTTTAAAAATGACACATTAGTTTCGGCAAAACAAATTTCATTAGGAATAAATGTAAGTCGTTTAATTTTTTCTAAATCGATAAATATTGATGAAATTTTTGTAGATAAAGCACTTGTAAATATTAAAATTGATAAAAACGGAGGCGCCAACTACAATGTTTATATTTCTGAAAACAAAGAAATAGAAAACGAAGAATCTAACACCAAAATAAAACTAAGACGTATTAAAATAACTGATACACACTTAATTTATAATGATTTATCAACAGATATTTTAATTGATGCTAAAGGCTTTAATTATTTAGGAAAAGGAAAACTAGATGAAGCTATTTTCGATTTGCACACCAAAGCACAAATTGAATCTTTTGATTTTCGCTTTTCAGGCGAACAATATCTTAAAAACAAAAAGGTAAACGCACAACTTATTACCCAAATAAACACCAATTCATTATCATTTATTTTCAATCAGAACAACTTAAAAATAAATAATTTACCCGTAGATTTTAAAGGTAAATTAGATTTTTTAAGCAATGGTTACAATCTTGATTTTGTTGTAAAATCAGAAAAAAGCCAATTGCACGATTTCTTTACAGTGCTACCTCCACAATATGTTAGTTGGTTGGAAAAAACCGAAGTAAAAGGAGAAACAGATGTATTCTTTTCTTTAAAAGGAAAATATATAGCTTCTGAAAATTTAAATCCAGATATTATATTCAACATGGCAATTAGAGATGGTTATGTTGCATACAACAATGCCACAGAACCAGTTAAAAATATTTATTTGAATTTAAAAACAAAGCTCCCAGCTTTAGATACCCAAAAACTAGAAGTAGCTTTAGATTCTGTTTATTTTAATTTAGGAAAAGATTATTTAAGTGCTATTTTAAACTTAAAAGGATTAACAAACCCTGAAATTGACACTAAAATAAAATCGGAAATTGATTTAGGTAAATTGCATAAAACCATAGGAATTGATGGATTTGATTTAAAGGGGAAATTTTATGCCAATATAGTAGCAAAAGGAATTTATAATAAAGAGCAACATAAGTTTCCAAAAACCAATGGCAATTTAGAACTTACAAATGCCTATATTAAAACCAACTACTACCCAAACCCATTAAAAGACATAAATTTTAAAGGAACCATTTTAAACGCAAACCAAACATTTGAAAGTTTAAGTTTAAACATATTTTCAGCTTCATTTATATTTGAAGACAAACCGTTTTACCTTAAGGCATCATTCAATAATTTTGAAGATATAAATTATGATATAAATGCAAAAGGAGAACTTGATTTTGCCAAAATATATAAAGTATTCTCTCAAAAAGGCTTGGAGCTAGAAGGTTATGCAAACGCCGATGTTTCGTTTAAAGGCAAACAAAGCGATGCAACAAACGGTAATTATAAAGCTTTAAACAATAAAGGTACTTTAGAACTAAAAAATATAAAAACCACTTCAGAGTATTTACCGCATCCTTTTATAATTAATAACGGACTTTTTAAATTTAACCAAGACAAGATGCATTTTACAAATTTTAATGCTTCTTATGGAACATCTAACTTTTTAATGAATGGCTATATGGAGAATGTTATAAATTTTGCACTTTCCAACAATGAAATTTTAGAAGGTACTTTCTTTGTAAATTCTACGTATTTAAATGTTGATGAATTTTTAACTTCAATGAATGAAAACAACGTTGAAAATAAAGAAAACACCAATCAAACTACGGAAAACACACCAAATACCGGTGTTGTTGTAATTCCTAAAATATTTAATTTTAATTTAAATGCTAACTTAAAGAAAGTTGAATTTCAAGATTTAAAAATAGATAATTTAATAGGAAATTTACAATTAAAAAAAGGTGTTTTATCGCTTAACAACGTAAAATTTGGAATTATTGGTAGCTCTGCAACTATGAGCGCAACATATAAAGATGAAGCTATTAATAAGGCCGATTTTAATTTCTCTATTAAAGCTGAAGAATTTGACATAAAAAAAGCCTATACAGATATTAAACTTTTCAGAGAAATGGCTTCTGCAGCCGAAAGTGCATCGGGAATTGTATCGCTTAATTATAACCTAAAAGGAAAATTAGATGGAAATATGACTCCTATCTATCCTTCACTTCTTGGAGGTGGAACCTTATCGGTTAAAAACATTAAAATGAAGGGCTTTAAAATGTTTAATGTAATAAGTAAAAAAACAGAAAATGCTGCTTTTAAAGATCCTGATTTATCAAAAGTTGATATTAAAACTGAAATAAAAAACAACATAATTAATATAGAACAATTCCGTTTTAAAATTGCAGGTTTTAGAACAAGAATTGAAGGTCAAACTAGTTTTGATAGCAAATTAAATATTAAAATGCGTTTAGGACTACCGCCACTTGGAATAATTGGAATTCCTATTAAAGTAACGGGTACACAAGACAATCCAAAAGTTAGTATTGGTAAAAAAACTGAAGAATTAGAAGAAACTGAATACAATGAAAATGAGCTTCCAAAATCTGAACCTTCTTTAACACCTCCAAATACTATCCAAAAAGATTCAATAGGAAATTAAGTTTTGTTACAATAAAACAAATACACAACACTAAAATTTACCAAAAAAAGCTTACTAGATATACAAAACAAAATGCCCAGCAATTAAACTGGGCATTTTTATTATGTCAGCTAAGATAATAATTAAAAAATCTAGAATAACTTATTTATTACCTTAAAAAAGTAACAACTTTATTCATGTATAGGTTTCAAATTTTCATCCAAAGGCGTCATTGTAGGCATTAACAAATGCACAAAACCTAAAATAATTAAATAGGAAAAGCCCGCTAATAAAAAAGCCCAAAAATAACCACTATTCCCAGCCTTATCTAATACAGAACCTAAAGCCATATCAGCAATAATTCCGGACACTGCTCCAACCATACCACCAATTCCAACAACAGATGCTGTTGCTTTTTTAGGAAATACATCTGATACCAATGTAAATATATTTGCCGACCACGCTTGGTGCCCAGCTGCTGCTAACCCAATAAGAAAAACAGCAATCCATTTACTTTCTGTTACGGCAACAAAACTAACTGGTAGTATAATTAATGCGCATATTAATAAAGTTATTTTTCTTGCTTTATTTACAGTCCATCCTTTTCTCATTAACGCTCCAGATAAATAACCTCCAAATATACTTCCGCCATCTGCTAAAATATAAATTACAAAAAATGGAAGTGCTATATTTTTAATATTCACATCAAATGCTTCTGCCAAAAACTTTGCACCCCAAAAAAGATAAAACCACCAAACTGCATCGGTTACTTTAGCTAAAGAAAAAGCCCACGTTTGACGCTTATCTAACACACTTTTCCAAGGTAATTTTTCTTCATTTTCAACACTAGAATCACTTTGAATATAAGCCAATTCTTCTTTGGTTACTTTTGGATGTACTTCTGGTTTTTTATACATTCTAAACCAAAGAAAAACCCAAAGAGCACTTAATGCTCCTGTAATTAAAAAAGGAATTTGCCAATTTTTACCATCTTCATGAACAATCCATCCAACAACAAATGGCGCTGCAATGGCACCAATACTAGTTGCTGCATTAAAAAGTCCTGTAGCAAATGCACGGTCTTTTTTTGGAAACCACTCTGCAGTAGTTTTTATGGCTGCTGGAAAATTACCTGCTTCTCCAAAACCTAATCCAAAACGTGCTGCAGCAAAGCCTAAAACACTAAAACCTGGGCGAACTGCCGCATGTAGCATTCCAAAAATACTCCAAATTGCAATAGATAAAGTATATCCTTTTTTAGTTCCAATTCTGTCAATTAATCCACCCATAGTAAGCAAACCTAAAGCATACGCAACTTTAAAAGATACCATAATATTGGCATAATCACTATTGGTCCAACCAAACATTTTCTCTAAGGTTGGCGCCATAACACCAATAATACTTCTATCGAAGTAGTTAATGGTAGTGGCGAACATTAAAAGCCCTAAAATTCTAAAGCGATAGTTGCCAATCTTCTTTGATTCATTCATAATTTATTATTTTTTATATAGTTGGTTTGGTTATTTTTATTTAAAAATTGAAGTAGTTTTTAGCATTGTAATAGCAAATATCTTGCACCATTTTTCCTATAAAAGGAATATCATTAGGCACTAAACCTTTTTTAATATCTTCTGCTAACAAATCACATAATATTCTTCTAAAATATTCATGTCTTGGAAATGATAAAAAGCTTCTACTATCTGTTAGCATTCCAACAAACCTGCTTAAAAGCCCCATATTGGATAAAACATTTAATTGTTTTTCCATACCATCTTTTTGATCTAAAAACCACCAGCCCGATCCCCATTGCATTTTACCTGGAGTTCCTCCTGTTTGAAAATTTCCCATCATTGTAGCAAATACTTCATTTTGAGATGGATTTAAATTATAGGTAATAGTTTTTGCTAATTGATCGGTTGAATTTAACGTATTAAATAACTTAGACATGAATTCTGCCATTGAAAAATCTCCAATAGAATCGCATCCAGCATCTAAACCAACCTGTTGTACCAATTTTGAATTATTGTTTCTAATTGGTCCTAAATGATACTGTTGTACCCAATTAAACTTATGATATTGTTTTGCTAAAAAAATAAAAATACAAGACCTATATTTATTAATTTCTAAGGTTGAAAGTGTTTCTCCTTTTAATTTTTTATCGAAAATTAGAGCAACTTCTTTTTCAGTAAAATCTTCAATAACCAATGCTTCTCCAACTCCAAAATCTGATACACGACAACCGTTTTTATCGAAATATAGAATTCTTGCTTCAATTGCTTTTATAAAATCTGCATAAGAAGTAATTTCAAAATTAACAGCAGCACTTAACTTTTTTACATATGGCAAAAACTTATCTTGACCAATAAAAAACAATTCATCAGATCTAAACGTTGGATATACCTTAGTGTAAAAGTTTTTAGTTGCTATTTGTTGATGGTATTTTAAATCATCGGTTGGATCATCTGTTGTACAAATAACCTCCACTTTCATAGCTTCTAAAAGTTGTGCTGGAGTTTTAGTTGCCAAAACTGCATTTGCTTTTTTATAAATTTCTGCAGCACTACTTGGTTGTAACACTTCATCAATATCAAAATAACGTTTTAACTCTAAATGCGTCCAATGAAATAGTGGATTTCGTAAGGTATAAGGAACTGTTTCTGCCCATTTTTCAAAACGCTGTTCTAAAGACGTTGAACCTGTTATAAAATTTTCATCAATACCGTTCGCTCTCATTCCGCGCCATTTATAATGATCGCCATCAAGCCAAGCTTTTGAAATATTTTCTACAGGTTTATCTTCGGCTATTTGTTTTGGAGATAAATGATTGTGATAATCTATTATTGGCATTTCTTTCGCATACTCATGATACAAAATTTCAGCTTCTCTAGAATTTAGTAGAAAATTATCTGTGATAAATGTTTTTGAATTTATTTGATTCATTTTTACAAACTTTTACGAATTCCCATTTCCAAACCTCTTAATTCAGCAAGACCTCTTAATCTCCCAATACCTGAGTATCCTGGGTTAGTTTTTTTACGTAAATCATCTAACATTTTATGTCCGTGATCTGGTCGCATTGGCATTCTTAAATCTACTCTACCAGCTGCTTTTCTTTTTTCTTGTTCTAATATTAAAGCTTTCATTACGCCAAACATATCTACATCTCCTTCTAAATGATTTGCTTCATAAAAATTACCTAATTCATCTCTTTGGGTACTTCTTAAATGTATAAAATGAATTCTACTTCCTAAACGCTCAACCATTCCAGGTAAATCGTTATCGGCTCTAACACCAAATGAACCTGTACAAAAAGTTAACCCATTATTTGGACTATCAACTGCCTTGTATAACTCTACAATATCTTGCTCGGTACTTACAACTCTTGGTAAACCCAAAATTGGATATGGTGGATCATCTGGATGAATACACATTAAAATTCCTGCTTTTTCAGCTGCCGGAATAATTTGTTCTAAAAAGTAAAAAAGGTGTGCTTTTAATTCTTTTGGTCCTATAGTATTGTAGGTTGCCAAAATTGCATTAAATTCTTTTAAAGTATAACCTTCTTCAGCACCTGGCAAGCCCGCAATAATATTTTTAACCAACAACTTTTTATCGGCTTCTGTCATATTTTCTAATAGTGTTTTTGCAGCTAAAAGTTGTGCTTCTGAATATGTTTCTTCTGCACCAGGTCTTTTCAATAAAAAAACTTCAAAAACTGTAAAAGCTGTTACATCAAAACGTAAAGCTCTAGAACCATCTGCAACTTCATAATCTAAATTAGTACGTGTCCAATCCAACACTGGCATAAAATTATAGCAAACGGTATCTATACCACAAGCACCTAAATTTAAAAGTGTTTGCTTGTAATTTTCTATATATTGTTGAAAATTCCCTGATTGAGTTTTTATATTCTCATGAATAGGAACACTTTCAACCACAGACCAAGTTAAACCAACCTTTTCTATGATGTTTTTTCGTTTTTGTATTTCTTCCACTGTCCAAACTTCTCCATTTGGAACGTGATGCAATGCAGAAACAACTCCTGTTGCTCCTGCTTGTTTTATATCTAAAAGAGAAACCGGATCGTTAGGTCCGTACCATCTCCACGTATTTTCTAAACTTAAATTCATTGTATATTTTTTTTATTTTTTAAACACCACTATATGCAGCAAATCCACCATCAATTGGTATTACAACACCTGTTACAAAAGCTGATGCATCATCACATAAATACATAGTTGTACTTATTAAATCTTCAGGCACTCCATATCTTCCCATAGGAGTTTGGTCTATAATTTGTTGACCTCTTTGCGTTAAACTTCCGTCGGCATTTGTTAATAAAGTTCTGTTTTGATCTGTTAAGAAAAAACCTGGCGCTAAAGCATTTACACGAATACCAACTTTTGAAAAATGTACCGCTAACCATTGTGTAAAGTTAGAAACTGCTGCTTTTGCTCCACTATAAGCAGGTATTTTTGTTAATGGAGTAAAAGCATTCATAGATGAAATATTTAAAATGCTGCATCCTTTTTTACCTACCATGTCTTTGGCAAAAATTTGGGTTGGCAACAAGGTTCCAATAAAATTCAAGTTAAATACAAATTCAATACCTTGAGGATCTAAATCGAAAAAGGTTTTAAAACCTTCTGTAGTATTTTTTAAATCATCTTCTAAAAGATATGGATTAGATGTTGTTCCTAGCGGATGATTCCCTCCTGCTCCATTTACCAAAATATCACAGCTTCCTAATTTTGAATTTACTATAGTTTTTGCGGCTTCTAAAGATGCTTTTTCTAACACATTGGCAACAACTCCTATGGCTATTCCTCCAGCCTTATTAATTTCATTAGCAACCTTTTCCGCTGCTTCTAATTTTAAATCTAATACAGCAACTTTATGTCCTTGTTTTGCAAATGCTTTGGCAAGTGTACTACATAAAACGCCTCCTGCTCCTGTTAATACTATTACTTTTTTCATTGACTTGTTATTCTATAATTGGTTTATTTAATAGCACTTTCGTGTGCGCACACACAAAAATAATAAAAAATAGTGTGCGCACACAGAAAATTATTATAATTTTGATAAAAATAATGATGCTATTTTAAAATGATAACTATAAAAGACATAGCCAAAGAAGCAAACGTATCTGAAGGAACTGTAGATAGGGTTTTACATAATCGTGGAGGTGTTTCAAAAAAAACCGAAGCTACTATAAAAGCTATCCTTAAAAAACATAATTTTAGTGTAAATCCTGTTGCAAGTGCTTTGGCTTTAAAAAACAAATTTCATATTGCTGCATTAGTTCCTGATTTTAATGATGCTGATTTATTTTGGAAATCACCTTATTTAGGCATTTTAAAAGCCACTGAAGATGTAAAAAACTTTGGAACACAAGTTAGCACATTTAAGTTCAATCAATATGAAAAAGCATCCTATTTGGCAATGTTTAAAAAACTATTAAAAACAAAACCATCAGCTGTTTTATTGGTTCCTACATTTTTAAATGAAACTAAGGAAGTTGTACAATTTTTAGAGCAGCTGGAAATTCCATATTTCTTTTTAAATATTGATCTTGAAGGCTTTAATAACACCGCTTTTATTGGGCAAGATTCTTATACAGCTGGTTATATTGCCGGAAAACTTATGCATTCAAATCAACCAAACCTTTGTAATTTTTTAATTATTCAATCTAGAAGTAGCATTACTAAAAATAATGCTATTTTTAAGAGAATAGAAGGTTTTAACGATTATTTTATAAAGAAAAACGTACCTTATAAAATAGAAACTTTAAAAATTGAAAACTTAAACAATCAACAAGAAACAAAAAAAGCTATAAATACATATTTAAAAAAACATTCTGATATTAAAGGAATATTTGTTCCTTCGAGTAGAATTTATATGCTTGTAGATGGTATGGAACAACAATTTTTAGAAAATATTAAGTTGATAGGTTTTGATAACACTCCACAAAATATTAAATGCTTACAGAACAATTCTGTTTCCTTTTTAATATCTCAGAAGCCTTTTGACCAAGGTTACGAATCTATTCGTATTATAACAGACTATTTAATTAAAAATAAAATTCCTGATCATAAAATATTTCTTCCTATAGAAATTTTATTAAAAGAAAATGCAAACTTTATGGACAGACATGAGTTGAAAATTGAAAATAATTAACTTTTTTAATACCTATTACTATTTATTAAAATTACAGCTAAATTAAGTTTAAAAAGATTTTCACTTTTTAGGCAACTCCTTTTTCTAGTTTTTACAATTTAGGTTTAGTTAGTACATCTATAAAATAATACTTGGGTTTACAATGCTTTTAACAGCTTGTAAACCCAAGTTTAATTCTAGTAGTAATAATTTTATTTATTTCTACTATTTATAAATTGATTTAGTAACCAGGATTCTGAGTTAAGTTAGGATTTCTCTCTAACTCATCTACAGGTAATGGTAATAAATAATCATCTTCTGTAAAGTATGGTTTTTCTCCTTCTAATCCAGAAGCACCAAATACATAGTATGGAGCACCTCCCATTTTTCTTCTAACAATATCATACCATCTAATAGCTTCAAAAGCAAATTCTAATCTACGTTCCTCTAATACTTGAGCAACTGTAACGGTTCCTGTAAGATCTGCTGGAACTGTACTTGCAGGGAATGTGTACGTTTCATCTGCTCCAGTTTTTGTAGCACCACCTTTTCTTGCTCTTGCTCTTACTTGATTAACATAGTTAAGTGCTGATGCATTGTCTCCAATTTCTACAGCCGCTTCTGCAGCAATTAACAATACCTCTGCATAACGAATCATAGAATAATTAAGACTTGTTGCTCTAGCATTTGCACGAGCAAATAAACCTGGATAACGCATGTATTTTGCTACATAAGGTTGATTTTTTGCAAAAGAGTGTCCACTAATTTTAAAATTAGTATAATCTACTACAGTACCATTAATAGATGCTCTATCATCTAAACTTACAGCTCTTCTATAATCTCCAGAATCCCAAGTAGTATATACTGCTAAAGAAGGTACAGCAACTGACCAACCACCACCTAAATTTCTATCATCACCTCTAATACCTGTCATTGGAGCAACTTGATCGTATGCATTATCTTCAGCTTCGTAATTATTATAATCTAAAGAGAATATAGGTTCTAAAGAATAATCTGTTACATCTCCATTAAATAAATTTTGATAATTAGAATCTAAATCCAAATTATAAGTTCCTTTTTTACTAATAACATCTGTAGCTTCATCAAATGCTTTTTGAAAATAAGCTTTATCACTTGTTCCAGCCATAGTTAAATACACTAAAGCTAAATAAGAACTTGCTGCAGCCTTAGAAGGAATTCCTCTTGATGCTTGCGTATTTGGTAACCAAGTTTTTGCAAATTCTAAATCTGCAATAATATTTTCATACACTTCTGATGCTGGTGTTCTACTAATAGAAGTTGAAGCTCCCACATCTGTTATTGGCTCATCAATATAAGGAACTGCTCCAAATAATCTTACCAAATGAAAATAATAAAATGCTCTTGCAAAATAAGCTTGTGCAACTACTGGATTTTTAAGTTCATCACTTACATCTACATCTTCAGCCCCTGCAATTGCTAAATTAGCTGCTGCAATTCCTTGATAAATTCTTGGCCAAAAATTAGCAATCATTTCATTATTTGTTAAAGTAGTAAGTGAATTCATTTCCACCCTTCTTGTTTCGTTAGAAGCAAGATCTACCATATCTGAACGAAGCATTAATGCTATAGATAGTTTTCTTCCCCAAATCTGTTCATTAATAGCGTGTGTAAGTGAGCCATTAACTGCTGTTTGTATATCGTCTGTAGTTTTAAAAAAGCCATCTGGGGATAATAATCCAACTGGCTGTTCTTCTAAATCTGAACATCCTATTATTGATAATCCTATCAATAAAAATATATATTTAAATTTTTTCATTATTTATGTTTTTAAATTTTTTTATTAAAATTTCACACTTAAACTAACACTTACAGTTTTTACAGTTGGGTAATTTCCAAAGTCAAAACCTTGAGCTGTATTGCTCGCTGTGTTATTATTACCTTCAGAACCATAGTAGCTCACTTCAGGATCTAAACCAGAGTACTTTGTAAAAGTTAATAAATTTTGTGCACTCATAGCCAATCTAACATTCTGCATACCAAACTTTTCAACAACATCTGAAGGAAGATTATAAGCTAATGCAATATTTTTTAATCTAACATAACTACCGTCTTCTACAAAACGAGAAGAAATTTCTCTATTACTATTATTTCCAACGCGAGGCATGTCAGTATCTGTATTAGTAGCTGTCCAAGCATTATTATAATATTCTTTAGTAGTATTTGCATCTCCATTAAATAACTGTACGTTTGTTAAGTTAAAAATATCTCCACCTTGAGAACCTTGTAAAAAGATACTTAAATCGAAGTTTTTATAACTAAAGTTATTTGTAATACCAAAAGTATAATCAGGATTTGGGTTTCCAATAGTTGTTCTATCAGCTTCAGTAATTGAACCACTATCATCTACATCTCTAAATAATGGATCTCCAGCTACACCACCAGAAAGAGTTGCTGTACCGTCAGGCGCAGTACCTCCTTGGAAAACACCTGCATAATCATATCCCCAAAATAAACCAACTTCTTCACCAACTCTTAAAACATAACTTCTGTCATGACTAAAGTAACTTGGAGTTGCATCATAAAATAAATCAGCATCGTTTACTAAGTTAACAACTTTATTTTTATTAGTAGCCCAGTTAAAATCAGTTGTCCATCTAAAATTATCGTTAGAAATGTTTCTTGTAGTTAAAGAAATTTCAAAACCTTTATTATTAATTTCACCAACATTTGCTAAAATATCATCACCTGTATATCCTAAATATTCAGTAATACTATTATCTGTTAAAATTAAATCTTTAGTATCAATATTATAGTAATCTAATGAAAGTTTAATTCTACTATTAAATAAACCTAAATCAACACCAAAGTTTGTTTGATAAGAAGATTCCCATTTTAAATTTGGGTTTTCTGGTTGCTCTGGAGTAATAGCACTTACTGTTTCACCATTACTTGAAGCATAGATAGTTTCAAATCTAGCTAAAGATTCATAAGCTCCAATTGAAGGGTTACCAGTAACACCATAACTTCCTCTAAGTTTTAACTCTGAAATTTTTTCACTGTCTTTTAAAAAGTCTTCATTTGATAATTTCCAACCTAAAGCAGCTGAAGGGAAAATAGCATATTTTTCATTAGCCGCAAAGTTTGAAGCTCCATCTCGTCTAACTGTAGCTGTAAATAAGTATTTATCATCAAAATCATAATTAATTCTACCAAATTGAGATTGAATTTCTACTGTTGATATAGATGCATCAGGTTGTAATACAGTTGTAGCTGCTCCTAAACCATAATAAGAGAAAGCATCTGAAATAAAGCCTGTTGCTTCCATATAAAAATTCTCTGAAACTGTTTTTTGGTAAGAATAACCTGCCAATAACGTTAAGTTTCCTTTTCCTAATTCTTTTTTATAGGTTAAGTAGTTTTCACTTAAAATTGTAGTTTCTTTATCTGTTTCAACTGAAGCTCTTCCATTATCTCCACCTGCTGTTTGTGTTAATACAGATGGTAAATAAATACCATTAGTACTATTTTTGGTACTAAAACCATAGGTAGTTTTAAACGAAAGATCTTTTATAATTTCATAATTAGCATAAAAATTAGCTAAAAAATTATCTGTTTTAGTTTCGTCAATTCTTTCTTTAGCAATAGCGTAAGGGTTATCAACTGGATCTCCAACAGTATTTCCATAATTATAACTACCATCATCATTATATACAGGTTGGTCTGGTGCATATCTCATTGCTAAGGTAATTATGTCATCACCACCAGCAGAAACTGAACCATTTGATTTTGTAGAAGCTCCATTTTTAGTTCCTCTACTACCTGAAAGATTCAATCCTAATTTTAATTTATCAGTAACTTGTGCATCAATATTAGATAAGAAAGACATTTTGGTATAGTCTGAATTAAGAATAATACCATCTTGTTTAAAGTAATTAGTAGAAGCATAAAAATTTATATTATCACTTCCACCAGAAAAAGAAAATTGATGATTTTGAGTACTTCCAGCACTATAAATTAAATCTTGCCAATCTGTATCTGCTGTTCCTTGAACATAAGGAGAAGTATTTCCTTTGTTTGTTCTAATTTGGTTTTGATAATCTGCAAATTCATCTGCATTTAATAAATCTATACTGTTTGAAGTATTTTGAACAGCATATGTAGAATTAACTTCCACAGATAATCTACCTTTTTTACCTTTTTTAGTTGTTACCAATACAACACCATTTGATCCTCTAGAACCATAGATAGCTGTTGCTGATGCATCTTTCAAAACTTCCATAGATTCAATATCATTAGCTTGTGGCATAGAAGCGCCCACAAAGCCATCCACAACAATAAGCGGATCACTACTTGCATTAATAGAAGTATTTCCTCTAATTTTTATGCTGATAGGAGCTCCTGGCTCACCACCATTATTAGATTGCACCACAACACCAGCTGCACGACCTTGAAGTGCTTGGGTTGCATCTGCAACAGGAAATGCTGTTAATTCTTCACTTTTAACTGAAGATACAGAACCTGTTATATCACTCTTTTTTTGCGAACCGTATCCAACAACTACTACTTCATCTAAATTACTTACGTCAGCGCTTAAAACAACATCTATTGTTTTATTAGTTCCAACTGTTACTTCTTTTGTAAGAAATCCAATATATTTAAATACTAAAACTGCATTGTTATTAGGTACATTAATAGTATAAGCTCCATCCATATCGGTTGAAACTCCCTTAGTTGTACCTTTAATAATAATATTTACACCAGGCAACCCTAATGGATCATCAGTTGATGTTACTTTTCCAGAAATGGTTCTTTCCTGTGCACTTAAATTAAGCGCAAATAAGAATCCTAAGACTATAAGGAATGCTTTTTTTACTTGTTTGGTTTTTTTCATTTGTTTGATATATTAATTCTGTTAGGTTAAATAAATAATCAACAAGATTTAATTATGTAAGGATAGCGGTTTAAATATCCAAGCATATACATAATCTTGCTTGCTTTTTTTTAATTAGTTTAGTTTTTTTCTCTTTAAATCTTCATATATGATATTACGTTTATTAGTTAATGATTAAATTTATGGAGGCTCTTAAAGTTAAGATAAAAAAGTACATTTTTACACAAAATTTATTTATTTGAAACTTCCAAAAATTGGCTATCCAATCTGGTTATCCAAATTGGTTATCCAATTATACTGGTAAATATATAAAAAAAAATACAATAAAACTACATAAAGTTACTTTGTTGATTTATTGAGGTTTAACACCGTTTTAAGGCTTTAAAATGTATTATTTACGTTTATTATTACGTCAATTCCAGTAGTTAGAAAATTTTTATTCCTAATTCAACCCCTTATAAATTACAAAAAAAACAACCTAAAATTTAGAGTTAAAAAAGGATGCTTTTTAAAAGTTTTACCAACAATTAAATAACAATTTAAAAGTCCATTTTAGGGCTTAAATTTTATTAAGTTCTCACAAGAATCATTTAAAAAAATACATATCAAATAAATTTTATATCACATTTTTTTCAATAAAATTTCTTGCTAATTATTCCTTTAATTTATAAAATTTACATATTGTATTTGAAACTCAAATAATATTAAAAATTGATGTTTTATAACACAATTATTAAATTAAAAAAAACACAAAGAGTCATCAAAAAAAAAAAAGATAGCACCCAAAATATTAAAAAAAAAGCACCACATTACAACTTTTTGTATTTTAGTTACTGGTACTTCCATATATTTAAACAAAATTTAATATTACATAAATGATTAAAACGGCTCCTTACATTTTACCAATAGCGCTAATTTATTTTGCAAATATTTTTTATTGCGAAGCACAAACCACATTACAAGCTGATGGCCCAGGTGAAACTTATGAATTAATTAACAAGGTGCTTGCATCTGGGAAAGAAGGTGTTGAAACTCCAGATTGCGCGCACCAAGATTTTGGTAGACATATTTCTGAAGTTTGGGATGAAGACTTAAAAAAATATGTTTTTCAATTTCAAATACACACAACTCCAGATAACGACCGCTGTCAGAAAACCGATCGTCAACGATTAGAAATAAAAACTTACCAATCATCGCCAAATAATTTAAAAGGAACCTCTGGAGAAACAATTACCTACTCTTGGAAATTTAAATTACCATCCGGATTTCAACCATCCTCAAGTTTTACGCACTTACACCAAATAAAAGCAGTTGGCGGAACAGATGGAATGCCAATCTTTACATTAACAGCAAGAAAAGGAAAAATTAACAAACTAAATTTAATCCATAATAATCAAACTGTTCTTGCAAGTGCCAATCTAAATGAATTTGAAAATACTTGGGTTGAAGTAACTGAAGTTATTAAGGTAGATACTTTAGGCTCTTATTCAATTAAAATAGTTAGGTTAAAAGATGGAAAAGAACTAATTTCATACATCAATCCATCTATACTAACAATTAGAAATGATAATTCTTTTATAAGACCAAAATGGGGAATTTATAGAAGTTTAAATAAATCTATTGATTTAAGAGATGAAACGCTTTGGTTTGCAGATTTTTCTATTTTAGAGGAATAGCTCTAATAAATTTTTAAAATTGAAAATAAAATGATTAAAAACTTTACTTTAATATATTTCTTTATAATAACCTTTTGCTGCATTTCAATTAAATTAAATGCACAGCTAGTAACATTAAACGCAAACGGCCCAGGAAATACTTACGAGGAAATTACTAACGCTTTTGCTCCTGGAAGAGGTGTAAGCGCTGTTGAAGCTCCAGATGATTACCATTTTGATTTTGGAAGACATATTGCAGAAGTATTGGATGATGATTTAGGCAAATATGTTTTTGAATTTTATTCTCATCTAGATTTTGACAATGATCCATCTACCGAAAAAACGGATAGACAACGTATAGAAATTAAAACCTATGCCTCTTCCCCTAGCCATTTAAAAGGAACCATTGGCGAAACCATTGTATACAAATGGAAATTTAAAATTCCTGTAGGTTTTAAGCCTTCAAGTACTTTTACCCATATTCATCAAATAAAACCTGTAGATGGCAACGATGGAAATCCAATATTTACATTAACACCTAGAAAAGGAACGCCCAATAAAATGGAACTTACGTATGTTGAAGATTTAACTTCAGTTAAAAAAGTAGTTGTGGAGTTATCCTTATTTGAAGGAATTTGGGTTGATGTAACTGAAACTATAACTGTTGGATCAGAAGGTGCTTATGAAATTATAATAAACAAAGAAAGTGACGGTACAGAAATACTTTCATATAGTAATAGTAACATTTTAACAATTAGACCTGATAACTCGTTTATACGACCTAAATGGGGAATTTACCGAAGTATTGTTACGCCAGAAGATTTAAGAGATGAAGCAGTGCGTTTTTCAGATTTTTCTATTGAAGAAATAACTGCTTTAGGAATAGATGATGTAGAATTACCCAAAATAACCTATTTCCCAAATCCTGTATCTTCTCTTTTAAACATAAATGCTATAAAACCCATTTCATCACTAAAAATAATTAATATTTTAGGGCAAACTATTATAACTAAAAACCCAAATAGTTTAACAACTAAAATAGATTTTAGCTCTATACCAAGCGCTATTTACTATATTGAATTAATTGTAGATGAAAAAACACAGCACTTTAAAATAATTAAGAAATAAAAAAATGTCTATAAATTTATTTGATTTAACAGGTAAAATTGCTCTAATAACTGGTGGAACACACGGTTTAGGAATGGCTATGGCTATGGGATTAGGAAATGCTGGCGCTACTTTGGTTATTAATGGAGCTTCATCAGAAGAAAAACTAAACAATGCTGTTAACTACTATAAATCGTTTGGAATAAATGCTTATGGTTATCTTTTTGATGTAACAAATGAAACGCAAGTAATTGAAAACATAACAAAAATAGAAAGAGAAGTTGGTAATATTGATATTTTAGTAAACAATGCTGGTATTATTAAAAGAACGCCTTTAGAAGAAATGGAAGTTACGGATTTTGAACAAGTACTAAAGGTAGATTTAGTAGGTCCTTTTATTATTTCTAAACATGTTGTTAAAGGAATGATTTCTAGAAGACAAGGAAAAATCATCAACATTTGTTCTATGATGAGTGAATTGGGCAGAAATACAGTTGGAGCATACGCAGCTGCCAAAGGTGGTTTAAAAATGTTAACCAAAAATATGGCTACAGAATGGGCTAAATACAATATACAAACTAATGGAATTGGACCTGGATATTTTGCAACCAGTCAAACTGCTCCTATTAGAGTTGAAGGACATCCGTTTAACGATTTTATTGTGGGCAGAACACCTGCTGGTCGTTGGGGAGATCCAAACGATTTACAAGGAGCCGTTATATTTTTAAGCTCTAAAGCTAGTGACTTTGTAAACGGCCAAATTTTATATGTTGATGGCGGAATTTTAGCAACTATTGGAAAACCATTAAACGAAAAATAAGTGTAGCTATTTTAGAAAAAACTTTCTACTATAATGGAAATTATTCATAAATTTAATCTTCCAATGGATAAATTGTTACACTGTACCCAAGCCATTGTTGTAATTTGTCGTAAATTATTTTTTTATCCGTTTCAGAAAAATCTTTAATTCTGGTTTTATGATCTCCGGCTTTTAAAATCATTTTTAAAGCATCTACATGTGGTTTTGGATTTGGTGCACAAGCTCCCCAAGTATCATTTTCACCATAAATATATAATATCTTTTTCCCTTTGTTTTCTACAAAATCTCTAACTTGTTTAATATAATTTGGATTATACGTTAAATCTATGTTTTTTGGTGCAAAACGCTTGTTTGATGGATTTTTAACAACTTGTAATAAATCTTTTACCGGTGTTGTATCAAAACCATAATAACCCAACTCTGTTAAATGCTGATAGTAAGACGGTAGTAAATTAAAGTATGTTTCATCATTATAAAAACCAATTCCAACAATTGCATTTAAATACTCAAATAATGCTTTTGGACTTGCGTTTTCTGTCAAAATTTCTTCGCATTTTCCACCCCATTGCCAAAATGAAAATGGAAACTCCAACACTGCATATTCCAACGCTTCGTTTACCGGAACTTCAGTAAAAGTCATATCATTTTCTATAGCATAAGTATTAATTTCATTTATAATTGCTTCTCTATTTTGTAAAAGCAATTTTTGAAAATTACTAATTTTATTTCTACACTCTTGTGAACCTGCAGTATTTATATGTTGTTGCGTTCTGCTATCTTCTTGTGTATTTATTAATGGTGCAACATAAGGCACAGCCACTTCTACATCCCAAGGGTATTTACTTTTGTAAATTAACACCGTTTCTCCACCTTTGCTAATTCCTGTTGATACCCATTTACCAGAATAAAGGCGTTTTAATTTTGAAACTATTTTATGATAATCTTCAACGGCTTGGTCATTTTTTAAATATTCCCAAGGAATAGAATCCGGACGTGATTTTCCATAAAAACGGTATTCTACTTGTACTTGATTTCCCTTTAAAATTCTAGACAACTCGTATGTTTTTGGAGTTGCATTATAACCTTCAGTTACAATTACAGTTGGTGCAGACTCATCAATATGAGATAAATAAACATAGTGTTTAAAGGTTCCTTCTGAAGGATTTTTATGATTTATAGGTTGATTTAAAATCAACTGATACTCACTAATAAAATGGTCTTTTACCTCAATTTTTGAGATTTCAGCTGTTGGAAAAAGTTTTTCTAATTTTTGTTGAAAAGTTAATATTTCAACCGGTTCAAGCTGAACTCTACAACCAACAATTGAAACAAAAATTACAATATAGAAAAAACCTTTTTTAATAAATTTCATTCAACTACTTTTTTAATCCTAAAACATTAATTCCTTGCTCAAAAACAACATCAACAGGTATAGATGCTTTTGTTAATTTATCTAAATCTTGCTGTAATTCTGTAGAAATAATTCCTTTATCATTTACCAATTTTAAAACACCATTATAATCTCCGTTTCCTTGTAAAGTAATAATAAGTTCAGATAAATCTTTCATTGCACTTTCCATTTTAGAAAAATTAACTTTATACGTTCCTTGGCTGGTTTTTGTAAAAGCTTCCTTTTCCTTAAAATAATTAAAACGAATCATATTTGCCTTTCCATGAGCACTTGAAGCACCAAACCTTACGGATCTAAATATTCCTGCCATAAAAGTGGTCATATAATCTTTTATATCTCCTTCAATTTCACCTTTTTTATGCAATTGCAACACCATATACAAGCCTAAAATATCTGCTTTTCCTTCTTCTAAAGCCGAAGCCAATTCTTTTAATGAATTACGTACGGTTCCTTTGTTGTTTATGGTGTTTTTAATTCCCAATCCGTGAGCAACTTCATGAAACATAGTGTTTGCAAAAAAAGCATCAAAAGTTACATATTTTTGTTGAGTACTATCAATTAATACTTCAGAAATAGGCAACAAAATATTATCAAATTTAGCTTTCATTGCATTTTTTAATTGCAATCTACGAGTTCCTTTTTGCAATTGTACTTCCTCATCATTTGGTAAATTAATAGCAATAGTTTTACTACCAGCATTGCAATCGCCTGCATAAAAAACAACATCGTAAGCATTTAAATCAGAATCAGTTCCAGGAGTTTCAGCTTTATAAATAGAATCTACTGGTAAATTGTTTTGAAGTTCTGGTAAAAACGTGGCAAATCTGGCAAGTTTTGCACTCCATTTTTGGTCTTTAATTAAAACATATGCTTCGTGTGCAGCTTTATAACCAAACAATTGATCTTCATACGTTTCAATAGGGCCAATTACAATATCAAGCGTATTATTTTTCATTTCCATCCAAGCCAAATCACTTGCTTGATAATTATCATCTAAAAATGCTAACGACCGTAATTCTAAATATTTTTTTAATCCTTCATCTTCGGCTAACAATGAAGCTTCCATTAACAACATAGAAACTTTTTTTACTTGCGCTTCAAATTGCTGATGATATGGAATAGAAACCAATTTACCTTCATTATTTCTTCTAATAAAAGTATATAAACTTGATTTGTTTTCATCTTGAAAGGCTTCAAACTCCGCTTTTGTCATATTTTTAGGATAATAATTTGCTCCTAACGGTTTATCTCCAACTCCATCAACAAAAGGTTTATTTCCATTTAATCTGTCCCACGGACCATAATTAATTTCAACATATTTTTTAGTATCTTCATCAGAAATGCTATCTAAAAGTTCCTTTTTATTTCCATAAGCCTCATACCAAAACAAATTATTCATAATATTTGCCGCTTCAATTAAAATTGGCAACATTTTTCGTTCATTTTCAGTTAAACCTTCTAAATTAGAGGTTAATTTAAACGGAATATAAGCGCTTAATTTCTGTTCCATTTCTGTAATATTATCTTCAATAGTAACTTGTTTTACTGGTTTTCTTGATAAAAAGTTATGATTACAAGAAACTGCCATTAGCACAACAAGTAAAATTATCATTATTTTTTTCATACCTTATTATTTAATATCCTCTATAATTTTTGAAGTTCGCTCTTTATCAATATTATACGGCATTGTAATTGCCTTTTTATCAGGAAATTGCTCTATCATTAACGTAGATGATGGGAATGCAAAATCTACACCTAAATTTTTCGCCAATTTTAAAATTGCCAAGTGTAAATTATGTTTAGAGCGTTGCTCAGAATCCCAATCTAATTGTGTAAAATAAACATTTACCATAATTAATAAGGCTGAGTCTCCAAAACCAGTAAATTCAACATTAAACACATCATTTCTTGTAGTAGGATCTACTTCAATAATTTTACGAATTCCAATTACAAAAGCTTCAATTAATTCTGGTGGCGTATCATATCTAACACCTAAATTTGTTTGATACCTTCTAAAAGCTCTTAACCCTTTATTATTCACAATCATTTCTGATAATAAGCTATTTGGAATTTGAAAAATTGAAGTATCAAAAGCACGTACTCTTGTTGATCTAAATCCTACCTTTTCAACTGTTCCTGCAGCAATATCTGCTTCAATCCAATCTCCAATATGAAAAGGTTTATCAACAAAAATCATAATTGTTCCAATTAGGTTTTTAACGGTATCTTGTGATGCTAATGCAACAGCAATACCTCCAATAGAAGCACCGGCTACAACTGTTACAGGATCTACACCAAAAAGCGTTAACAATTTTAAAATACCACCTATAATTACAACTCCAGTTAAAAAATTATCTACAATTGGAACCAATTGATCGTCTAATTTACTATCTGTAGATTCCGCATAATCTGAATAAATACTCATAATTACTTGAACCAGTTTTAAGAATACATAAATCCAAAAAACGGTTACCATAATATCCAATGCTAAAAAAATAGCTGTATTCACCTCTAAATGAAGCATTAAAGAAGGAAGAAGTGATTTTATAAACCATATTAACAGTAATAAAACCACTGGTCTTGTTAATTTTCTAATAGATAAATTAATCCTGTCATTTGTTTTATGTACAATCCAATATTGAATTCTTTTAAGAATAAGATAAACTACTTTACGCAATACATAAAAAAGACCTAAACTTATTAAGCTAAGAAATAAAATTCCCAAAAACTGCCATAATTCAATTTTTAAAAAGCTGTGATGCCCAAATTCTGGGATTATTTGCAATAATTGCTCTGTATACCACGGAAAAACACTGGTATAAATTTCATTAATTTTACTAGTTGTTTCAGGCGAATAATACCAATTCCCTCCTATTTTCTCAACATAAATTTCTGGCATTTGAGATGGAAACAAAACATATTTAAAACCAATTTTAAATCCGGAAGTATCTGCATACATTTTATCCGTTGGCACTTTTGTAAAATCAATTTTTAATCCTTTACCATCTAATATTTTTTTTAATTTAATGGCTATTTCTTCAGCCTCTTTTCCGGTATAACCATAAATGGTTTTGGCAGATTTAGCTGGTTGATATGTATCTTCTTGTAAAAAATAAAGATGTGTATAAATGGTTGCATTAGGATTACTTAAATCAACTTTTACTTTTGTTTGAGCAACTACAATTGATGAAAGTAATAAAAAAAATAAAAGTATTTTTTTCATTATTAGAGTTTTTAACTAGACTTCAAATTTAAAAAACAATATTTGAAAGCCTATATTTATTAAAGAGAATTGTTTACCTTTTTTTTGACTTATTAAACTTCTTTTGTTTTCTAGATGAAAACGAAACTGTATCGTTAAAAGTATCTTTAGTTTTTGATTCTTTATTTTTTCTCCAGTTAGAATCTGGTAATAATTTTTGAAGTAAATCGGTTCTACCAACTTTAGTTAAGGTATTTCTAATCCACTGCTGATTTTCTTTTTTATACCAGAAAAAGAACCTGTGTTGATCTTCACGTTCTGTTTTAGTACGTGGAGTTTTCATAGGTTTTAGTGTATATGGATGATAACCACTGTAATAAATTACCGTAGCAACTGTCATAGGTGTTGGTGTAAACCCTTGAACCTGTTCTAATTGAAAACCCATATCTTTAGTTTCAGCAGCTAAATTTGCCATATCTTCTAACTCACAAGCTGGATGACTAGAAATAAAATAGGGTATTAACTGAAGATTTAATCTTTTTCTAATATTAATTTTATCGAAACGCTCTTTAAACTTATGAAAATAGGTAAACGATGGTTTACGCATTAGTTTTAATACATTGTCTGAAGTATGTTCTGGAGCAACTTTTAATCTACCAGAAACATGATTTGTCATTACTTCTTCTGTATACGCATCTAATTCTTTTGGATCTGCTAATTTATTGAATTCAGGCACTAATAAATCGTGACGAATACCACTTCCAATAAACGATTTCTTAATTTTTGGATGACTATCAACTGCTTTATAAAGCTCAGTTAATGGTTTATGAGAGGTATCTAAATTATGACAAATTACTGGTGAAATACAAGAAGGAGACACACATCTATCACAAATTTCTTGCACTTTCCCTTTCATTTTGTACATATTTGCCGATGGTCCG
>NZ_JBFHHX010000035.1:0-26569 GCF_041596795.1 Lutibacter sp. | reverse complement strand
TAAATATAAATAAATGCAATCAATTACAATCAAAGGATCTCAAAGAGAAAGCGTGGGTAAAGTAGCTACTAAAGCCTTACGTAATGCTGGAAAGGTACCTTGCGTATTATACGGAGGGGACAAACCATTACACTTTTCAGCAGATGAAGTTTCATTCAAACCATTAGTGTATACTCCAAATGTATATACTGCAACGATTGAATTAGAAGGAAAAACTTACAATGCAATTTTACAAGACATTCAGTTTCACCCAGTGAGTGATGCTATTTTACATGTTGACTTTTATCAATTATTTGATGATAAGTTAGTAACAATGAATATTCCTGTAAGACTAGTTGGAAACTCTCCTGGTGTTATAAACGGAGGGTCTTTACGTTTTGCAATGCGTAAATTAAGTGTAAGAGCTTTACCTGCTGATTTACCTGACTTTATTAATGCAGATATCTCAAAATTAAGAATCGGACATAAATTATATGTTACTGCTTTAGCAAATGATAGTTATTCTATTTTACACCCAGACAATACCGTAGTTGTTCAAGTTAGAACTGCACGTAGTGCAATTTTAACCGATGAAGAAGAGGAAGAAGAAGGTGAAGAAGGAGCTGCTGAAGAAGGAGCTACTGAAGAAGCTGCAACAGAATAAATTCAACTTATTTCAAATAATTAAAAGCGTTGCATTAGCAGCGCTTTTTTTTTTAAATAAAACCACTCCTTTTGCTATTTTTGCTTTATGAATTTAAAACATTTTGTAAATTTTTTATTTGGAGTAAAAAAAACACCCACTGAAGATACTATGAAAACTTTTTTAATTGCCGGACTTGGCAACATTGGAGAAAAATACGAAAATACACGACATAATATTGGTTTCAAAATTTTAGATGAATTAGCTAAAAAAGAAGCTATTACTTTTGAAAGTGACAAACTAGGATCCATAGCAAAGTTCAGATTTAAAGGAAGAACTTTTATACTATTAAAACCTTCTACTTATATGAATTTAAGTGGAAAATCTGTAAATTATTGGTTGACAAAAGAAAAAATTCCTCTTGAAAATTTATTAGTTATTTGTGATGATTTAAACTTAGAATTTGGGGCAATTAGAGTTAAAGGAAAAGGAAGCGATGGCGGACATAACGGCTTAAAGGATATAAACGCTGTTTTAAATACCCAACAATATGCTAGGTTTAGATTTGGTGTAGGAGCAGAATTCTCTAAAGGTCGACAAATAGATTACGTTTTAGGAGAATGGGATACCAACGAAAATAAAGCTTTACCTGAACGAATAGATAAAGCATGTGAATTAATTAAATCATTTGGTACTGCAGGATTAAACAATACAATGAATTCTTTTAACGGTAAATAAATTTATTCTTGATCGCTTGCATACCACTCTGCATGCGAAGTACCAGTTTCTCTTAATTTTAACGAATGTAATTGAATGTTTTCTGGCAATCTATTTTTTATTTTTTCCGCAAAGTCTATCAACATCATTTCGCTAGTTGGCTGATAATCTACTAAAATAACACTGTGCTCTCTTTTTTTAAGCTCCTCAGCTAACTCAATATGCGGTGTGTTTTTATTAAATACAGTAGCGTGATCAAATTTATTTACAATTTCTGATGCAACAATTTTTTTAAGATCGCCAAAATCAATCACCATTCCGTATTTTACATTTGATGAGTCACTTATTGGTGTTCCAATAACGGTAACCGATAATTTATAACTATGCCCGTGAACATTTTTACATTTTCCATCGTACCCATATAAAGCATGACCTGTTTCAAAATCGAATTGCTTTGTTATTCTAATTTTACTCATTTTTTTTAGATTTTAATCTTCTAAATCTTTTCTGTTTTTTGCTTTATAATACACAAAATAGGCGATGCCAACTAATAAAACGAATGGTAAATAAGTACCAATAACAACTCCTATTTCATAGCCCATATCAGGGGCATTTTTAATTTTTTCTTCAATATTTACTTCTTGCAACAGCAACATAAAACTCGCTAACATACTTTATTTTTTAAATTTTTGTAGCGCCTTCTTTGTTGCATCAGACAGCACTAACTTACCACTAATTTCAGCTCTTTTCTCTAATAATTGGTCCCAATTATCAGTATTTTTCCAAAGAACTTTTTTCATTTCAACCAAAGCTTCACTGTTATAACTAGCTATTTTAACAGCTAAATTATCCACTTCTTTATGTAATTCATCAATAGTTTCAAAAACCTTCGCAAACAACCCTTTTTCTTTAGCCCAATAAGCAGTTTGCCAACTTGTTGCATCTAACGTTAACTCACTTAGCGCTGCTACACCAATTTTACGTTCAACAGCAGGTTCAATTACAAACGGACCAATACCAATACTAAGTTCGGAAAGCTTAATAGATGCTTGCTCTGTTGCTAAACAATAATCACACGCCGCAGCTAATCCAACACCACCGCCTACCGCTTTTCCTTGAATACTACCAATAATTAGTTTTGAACAACTACGCATAGCATTTATAACATTTGCAAATCCTAAAAAAAACTGTTTTCCTTGTTCAAAATTTGATATTGCAACCAATTCATCAAACGATGCACCAGCGCAAAAGGCACCTTCTTTTTCACTTTTTAAAATAATAACTTTTACATCATTATGGTTACTTAGCTCATTAAAGGCTTTTGCTAATCTTGCCAAAAGTTCACTTGGAAATGAATTACTTGCTGGATGATAAAATTCAATCGTAGCAATATTATTTTGAATATGTGTGTATAAACTTCCGTTGCTCATAATTGCCAAAGTTACGTGTTTTTAACTAAATATTTTCTTCTAAACTTTATTACTAATACTCCTGCTCTAATAAGCATCCAAACTGTAAAAGCAATCCATATAGCATATAATTTTAAATTGAAGTAATCTCCAATTAATAAAACTGGAATAAATCCGAAAAATGTTGCAAAAATTAATAAATTACGTAAGGTTGCAGCTTCTGCCAACCCTTTAAAAATTCCATCAAAAACAAAAGCTATTGCGTTTATAGGCTGCATTATTAAAACTATCCAAAAAATTGAATAAAAAGAATTTAACACCGCTTCATCTTGTGAGAATAATTTTCCAATTTTATAATAGAATAACCAACATACTAATGCTAATATAAGCGCAATTGTAATTCCATATTTACTAAGTTTTAAACTTAGTTTCCATAATTTTTTATAATTCTCCTCGCCTAAAAGTTTTCCAGATACAATATTTCCAACGCTTGAATACCCATCAATAAAAAAAGCAAAAAACAACCATATTTGAAACGCAATTGTTTGCGCTGCTATATAATTACTACCATATTTTGTTGCAAAGGAGTTTGCTAAATACAAGGCTACATTTAAAGCTGCAGCCCTAATAGCTAAGTTTAAACTTATGCTTAACAGGTTTTTAATTTCTTTATTAAATGGAAACGAAACAGTTAATTTAAATGGTGTTTTTTTTAATAATAAAACAAATGCCATTATTGCCATAATACCTTGCGAAATTACACTTGCCCAAGCAGCGCCTTTTATATGCATTGGATTAATAAAACCATCAATACCAAATACTAAAATTATATCTAACCCAATATTTAAAACCGCCCCAACAATACTTATAACCATTGGCCAAAATGTGTTTTGTAACCCTCCAAAAACGCCAAAAATAGAAAACACAAATAACGTTAGAGGAAAACCAATTGCTCTTATTTTAAAATACTCTATTGAATAATTTAATATAAGTCCGTTTGCATTATACAATTGAAAAATTTCGTTCGCAAAAATTAATGTGATAAAATAAATAAGCACGCTCAACACTAAATTAATTCCAATTATTTGCGCGGGTAAGCTGGATATTTCAGGCAATTTTTTAGCTCCCAAATACTTACCAACAGTTGCCGAAATTGCTGAACGAGTTTGTGCTAAAATCCATACCAATGCAGAAATAAACGAACCTGCAATACCTACTGCAGCCAATGCTTCTGTAGGATGCTCTTGAATATTTCCAACAATGGCAGTATCCGTTATAGATAATAAGGGTTCTGCAATTCCCGAAATTATAGCCGGAATGGCTAACTTATTAATAGCTTTAAATGATATTTTTGTTTTTTTATTCATTTAAAATTAATTCAAAACAGTAAAAAGGAAATTCACTTTGTTTTGGAAAATAGATTGCTTCCAATTTTTGGTAGTTTCTGGCTTGATAAAACTTCAGATTTCTTAAATTCTTGCTAAAAGTATCTAACCGAACTGAAGTATAATGGTTTACAGTTGCATAATTTTCGGCAAAATTCATTAATTGTGTTGCAAAACCTTTCTTTTGATATTTTGGATCCACGGCCAACCTATGTATATACAAATTTTTAGTGCTTTCGGCTAACCAATTTACATGTTTATATTCTTCATCCTCAATTTCAGTTATTACAATAACTCCAACTATTTTATTGTTACTCACTATTTTCCAAAGCTGCTGTAACTCAATATCTTTTACTAAAATTTCTTTAGACGGATACTGTTCATTCCATTGAAAAATACCATTTTCTATTAAATTATTGGCACAATTTTTAGTGAGGTTATAAATTTCATTTAAATCTTTTAATAGTGCCTTTTTAATCATTACTAACAATAAAATTAATACTTTTATTTATAACATCTTCCAAATGAAAAGGTAGCTTTTTAGATTCCCAAGGTTGTTCACTTCCCAAAGAATGGTTCATTTCTGGAATGCAAATTAATTGACTTTTAGGATTCCAAGTATGCAAATTTTTTGCCTCAATAGGTAATACAACATCATCTAATTCTCCGTAAATAATTAACTGTGGAATGGCTAAACTAGAAACGGCTCTTTTTATAGTTAACCGTTCTTCATTTTCCATAAAAGAAGTATAAAATTGAAAATAATGAGGCATTTTTTGTTTGGTTCGAGCGTTTTCAATGTATGATACACCATCTTTTCTCCAAGTTTCTAACAGCTTGCCTTTTGGAAAGCGAACTCCAAAATCTGATACACCACACCAAGAAATTACTTTTGAAATTTTTTTATTTTCTGATGCTTTTAACATTACTGTTCCACCACCGCGAGAGTGACCAATTAATGTAATATTTTTCGTATCAATCTCTTCTGTAAAATTTGGATTTTCACAAACCCAATTAATAACATCTTCTAAATCATTTAATTCAATTATAAAGTTATTTTCTCCAAAAGCTTCTAAATCTGGAAAATCTATTGGGTTTTCAACGGTTCCTCCATTATGCGAAAAATTAAATTTTACAAAAAATAAGTTGTTTTCAGCAAATTTTGGAGCTGCTAAATTCCAAGCACCCCAATCTTTATATCCTTTATATCCGTGGCAAAAAATTACAATTGGCTTTTTAGTATTGTTTTTTTTAAAAAAAACATCGGTTAAAATTGGTTTATTATGCTGTGTGCTCTTTACTATTAAATTTTTTATTGTTTGCATAATTCTTCTTTAAAATGGTAAATTTTCATTTTGCTTAAATGGCGTATTTGGATTCATAATTTCAATAAATATTTGTTGTAATTCTACCATAAACAAATCTAAATGTTCCTTTGAAATTAAGTTTTCTTGTCCTCTTCCTTTTTCAGAAAAATTTAATTTTAAAAATCCGTTATTTAAATTTTTGAATGAAATGATTCCTGCTTCTAAAAGTTTTGGATCTCCATTTGAAGGGTTTTCAATAAATAAATATGAATAAATTAAAACTTGAAGTGCTTTTGTAAACTTATAATCAACACTTAAAACACTAAAATCATTAATTTTTAAATCTTTTGCTTCTACTTTTCCAGTTTTATAATCAATTATCCTAGTTACACCATCTAACTCATCAATTCTATCAACAATTCCTTTAATTTTAATTGGAAAATCAATTCCTTCAACCTTTAAAGTTATTTCCAATTCTTTTTCTAAAGCAATAATTTTTAATTGTTTTCCTTGCTTAAGCAACGCTTCTTCCTGATTTAAAAAACGTTCAATATTAGTTTTACAAACTTCAAATATTAAATTGTTCTTTCCTGTTTTAATATTCCCTTTTTTATAATGTTCCTCAAAATTCACAACTAATAAATCATTAATTTTAAGCTTCATTTGTTTAATTACATCCTCTGTTAAGGGTTTATTAATAAAAGGCGTGTAAAGCGCTTCTAAAACACCGTGAATTACGGTTCCCATTGTGTTAACGGCTACAGTTTCCTCTACATCATTATCGTCTTTAATTTTTAAAACTTTTTGCTCATAAAATTTAATTGGGTTGTAAATATAATTTGCAATTGCAGATGGAGAAATTCCAGCAGTAAAAATTTCTTGAAGCCTTTCTAGTACTTCAGGTGTTTTATTAACTTGTACTACTTCGCTTTCATTTTTTTGAACTATAGGACTAATTACTTTTTTGTTTATAGTACTATTTTCAATTTCTAGCTTTGTTAAAAATCTACTTTTTTCACCAGATCCGTAACCATCCATTTCCGTATTATACAGCAAATACACATTAGAAGCGCGTTGCAATAAGCGTTGAAAGTGATAGGAGAAAATTGCATCTTTTTCTTGATATGTGGGCAATCCAAAATATCGTTTCACATCGTACGGTATAAATGAAAAATCATTTTTACCTCCTGGCAAAACTCCTTCATTTACAGAAGTAATTATAACAGTTTCAAAATCTAACACTCTTGTTTCTAACATTCCCATTAACTGTAAGCCTTTTAAGGGCTCACCTTTAAACGATAATTTTTCATTTTGTAACAGTTGTTTATAAAACAAACTAAGTGTTTTTAAATTTTTAATGTGATTGTATTTAGCATTTAAAGTATCTAACTGTTGAAAAATACCAAAAAACCTAAATAAATACTCCTTCTCAACCCCAATAACAAATCCCCGTAACTTATTTATTAACGTTAAACACTGTTGTATAATACCTTCTATTTCACCCGAAAATTTGAACAATGAAAGTACTATCTGGAAATTTTCAATTTCTGTTGTTGTTAAAAAATCTTTTAAATTTTGAACTGATAAAAAAATACTATTTTCAAATTTAATTTTAGCAATTAATTTTTGAAGAATTTCTCCATTTAATTGATTTAAAAAAGGATCATTTAAAAGAGCCAACACATCTTTATAATAAAATCGTTGATTGTTATTGTTGGTCAATTTTTGTTGATTAATATGCAGTTTAAAAATTTTATCAAACAAACTTGCAATTGGAATATCTTTTAAAGGATATCCCATAGTTATATTTATATTTTCAACATTATTTGGTAATGAGTTTAAAGTTATTGGTAACAAATTTTCATCTGCCAAAACCAAAGCGGTTTCATTAAATTTATTAAAACCAGCTAATAACTCCCCAACATATTTAATTTGAGTGTTGTTCTTTGGCACTCCAATTATTTCTATGTTTTTATTTAATACATCGGTTTCTTCTATCCATAAAAACGGATTGCTTTTATAATATGTCCATTCCTTTTTAAAGCGTCTTAAAAAAGAACCTGCTTCATTTGTATTATTTAATATATGCTGATTTACATCCCAATAAACAGTAGCTAAATTATTATTTAATAATTCCTGAAAAATGGTTTCTTCAGATTTATTTAAGGCATTAAAACCTACAAAAAAGAAGTGATTTGATGTTTGATTTTGAATAAAGTATTCTAAATTCTTTGTGGCTTCTCTATAAATAAGTCCTTGATAGCCAATTTTATTTTTTTTAAGTTCTTTGTATAATGAATTATAAAGTAGGTTTAAATTTTCAAAAAACTGAAAATAATTTACGGCCAATTCACTAGGTTTTTTATCTTCAAACCATTCATTCAGTTTTTTAATATCACTTAAATTGGAAAAAAAGTCTTCTGTATTTACCAAATAACTATCTAACTCATTAAAATCGTGTAATGCTATGGTTGCCCATTGCGAAAATGTTTCAAACGAATCTACATTCTCTATTGGCATCTTCTTTTTATAAATAGAATAAAACTCAAAAATAAGCTGAATACTATCTATTAACTGAATATCTGCCAACTCTTGAATAAAGTTTTCAATACTTACAATTTTAGGTAATACCATAGCTGTATTTGATGACGCTACCAACTCATCTTTTAAAAAAACACAAGAACGTTGACTTGGCAAAACAAAAGTAACTTCTGAAATATTTTTTTGACGGTTTTTAACGTCTTTTACAACTTTTGAAATAAATGAATTCATATAATTTTTTTGGACACGATAAAATTAAAAAAGCCATTCGAATTGAATGGCTTTTTTATCGGATTTTATTTTTTTTAATCTATAATTTTTATTTCTACACGTCTGTTTCTTGCTCTACCTTCAGCTGTGTCATTTGTATCAATTGGCATTGTTTCTCCAAATCCTTTCACGTCTAAATCCATTTGATTTACTCCTTTAGAAACTAATACACTTAAAATTTTATTAACTCGTTCAATTGATAATTTATAATTAGCTTCTTCTGACCCAACATTATCTGTATGTCCTCTAATTTGAAATTTTAGATTGTTATACGATTTCATTAATTTAGCAATTTCATCAAGTTTAGATTCATATTTTACATAGTACATATTTGAGCCTGAAATAAATAAAACGCTATTTGCTAATTCTGTTAATTTAGCTTCTAAATCTTTTTTAATATTTGGACATCCATTATTACTAGCTGGACCCGCTTCAAATTTACAAGCATCTAATCTATCTATTACTCCATCACCATCCGAATCTAACTCAGGACAACCTTGGTTAGCAATTGGTCCGGCTGCATTAGGACAAGCATCACGCATATCAATAATACCATCGCCATCAGTATCAGGGCAACCATTTAATTCAGGGCTTCCAGGATACGTTGGACAATTATCTTTAGCGTCTGGAACTCCATCATTATCAGAATCTGGACATCCTTTTAAAGCAATAGAACCATAAGTTTTTGGACATTCATCTTCAGAATCAACAACGCCATCTTCATCAGTATCTGGGCAACCATTAAAAATTGCTAGACCAAAATCATCTGGACATTTATCATTTTTATCATAAATACCATCATTATCTGCATCATAACCACCAAATTTAAAAATTAAACTTGCAGAGTGTTGAAAATGAGGAAATGAACCATCATTAAAAAAATGTTTATAAACAGTTTGCGCTTTAATCCCTACCCTATTACTTAACCATACTTTAGCACCAACACCAGAATTTAAAGAACCATAATTTTCAAATTGAATATCATTTTTAGAATCATTCCCTTTGGCATTAAAGCCAAATCCACCAATTGCATACGGTTTAAACCATGATTCTATACCAAACAGCTTATTAATATTATAATTAGCATTTAAATCGATAGCCATATAAGAAACACTTTCAGCTAATTTAATATCTCCAAATTTTGAGATTTTATTTATAGAACCTGCTATTTCTACACTAAAAGATTCGCTTAAATACCTACCTAAACTAAGCTTTGTAGGTGCTCCAATGTAATTATAATGATCATTTAAATTAAAAAACTGATCGTACCATTGGGTAGGTACACCAGCGCTTGAAGTCATTCCTTTAATATTTGTTGGGTAAAAATCAACAGCATTTACACCAACCCCAATTACCCAAGGGTTATCTTTATCCTGACTAAACATAGAAATGGAAAAAAACAACACTAAGCAAAATATTAAATTTTTAGCTGATAAGATATTCATTTTCATACATTTATTTTTTACTAAGTTAGCGTGTAAAAATGAAATCACAAAAAAAAATATCATAAAAAAAGCCATTCATTAATGAATGGCTTTTTTTTATATTTAAAAGGCTAAATTATTTAGTTAATTTAATTTCAACTCTTCTATTTAAAGCTCTTCCTTTTGAAGTTCTATTTGTTGCAGCAGCTTTAGTTTCTCCATAAGCTTCAGTAGTAATTTTACTAGCTGGAATACCTTTAGATACTAAATAATCTTTAACAACATTCGCTCTTTTTTCAGATAATGTTTGATTGAATTTTTTACTTCCAACGCTATCTGCGTGTCCAGAAGTAATAGAATATTGAATTCCTGAGTATTTTTTCATTATATCAACAACTGCATCTAATTTAGCAAACCCTTCAGGTTTAATATTTGCACTTCCTAAATCAAAATAAACAGTTTTGAAAATACCTTCTAAAGCTTTTAAAACTTCAGCTGTCATTTCAGGACAACCTTTGTTTGATGCAGGACCAGCTTCATTAACACATTCATCGTCTTTATCAGCAACACCATCACCATCTGTATCTGGCCAAGGACAACCTTTGTTTTCTTTTGGACCAGCAACTTTTGGACAAGCATCGTCTTTATCTACAACACCATCACCATCTGTATCAGGACAACCTTTATTCTCTTTAGTTCCAATTTCATTAGGACAAGCATCATCTTTATCTGCAATTCCGTCACCATCTGTATCAGGACATCCATTTAAAGTAGCTAAACCAGCAACAGTAGGACAAGCATCTTTAGAATCAATAATTCCATCACCATCAGTATCTGGACAACCATTAAATTCTTTTAATCCAAATACATCAACACACTCATCATGTTTATCATATACACCATCACCATCAGTATCTTTACCACCAAATCTTACAATAATTCCTGCAGAGTGTTGGAAATGTTGTACAATGTTACTTTCAAATGTGTGCTTATATTTTGTTTCAAGGTTTAAACCAATATTTTCATTAAACCAAATATTAGCTCCTAATCCTCCATTTGCAGTTCCAGTATCCCAATCTTCTAACCAAGTGTAACCTCCACCAACAGTTACATAAGGATCAAACCAAGCGGTTTCTCCAATTATGTTATTAAGATCATATTTAACTGCTCCATCTAAAGAGAAGTAAGATAAATCATTCACAGAGTTATCTCCCATGTTCTCAATTTTATTTAATGTTCCAGCAGCTTCAACAGATAATCCTTTTGTGATATATCTACCAACTGAGAATCTTGAAATTGCAGGTAAAATATTGTAATGATCTGTTGCATTTGAAAATTCATTGAACCAAGAACCATGTCCTGCAATTCCAGGGTTAGTTGGGTAAAAATCTACTGCATTTGTTCCAAAACTAATTGCCCAAGGGTTGTTATTGTCTTGTGCGTTTAATTCATTAACACCAATACATAGTAATAAAGCCATAAAGGCTATTTTAAATTGTTTCATTTTAACGTTTTTTTTGATTGAAAAGTAATTTTTTTTTATTTTGATTGATTTTAAACTTAAAAAAAAGCCACACAATTATGTTGTGGCTTTTTTTATTAATTAATTTATAAGTTATGCAATTAGTTAACTAATTTCACTTCAACTCTTCTGTTTTTAGCTCTACCTGCTTTATTCATGTTAGTAGCAATTGGATTTTCTTCTCCAAAACCTTTAGCATTTAAATTACTAGCAGAAACACCTTTACTTACTAAATATTCTTTAACAGAATTTGCTCTACCTTCAGATAATTCTAAATTTAATTTTGGTCCACCAACACTATCAGTATAACCTTCAATAGCAAATTTAGCTGATTTATATTTAGTCATTATTTGAGAAGCTTCATCTAATTGAGTTAAAGATTCTTTTTTCAAGGTTGTTTTTCCTGTGTCAAAATAAACAGTTTTAAACAACTCTTCTAATTTAGCAACTTCAACTTTTGTAATTTCTGGACAACCATTGTTAGATACTGGACCAGCAACATCAATACAATTATCTTCTTTATCAACTACACCATCACCATCTGTATCTGGCCAAGGACATCCTTTATTTGCTGCAGGACCTGCAACTGTAGGACAAGCGTCAAATTTATCAACTACTGTATCTCCATCTGTATCTGGGCAACCATTGTTTTCTTTTGTTCCTTTTTCGTTTGGACAAGCATCATCTTTATCTGTAATTCCATCTCCGTCAGCATCTGGACAACCATTTAAAGCAGCTAAACCAGCAACTGTTGGACAAGCGTCTTTAGAGTCTACAATACCATCATTATCAGAATCTGGACAACCATTAAATTCAGCTAAACCAAATACATCTGGACAAGCATCATCTTTATCAAATACTTTATCTCCATCTGTATCAGTTCCTCCAAACTTAATCATAACTCCGGCTGAGTGTTGAAAATGTTGAACGATATTACTTTCAAAAGTGTGTTTGTATTTAGATTCAATATTTAACCCAATGTTGTCGTTAAACCAAAAGTTAGCACCAAGAGCTCCATTAAAAGTTCCTGTTCCCCAATTGTCTAACCAAGTATAACCTCCACCAACAGATACGTAAGGATCAAACCATGCAGTATTACCAACAACATTATTTAAATCATACTTTACAGCACCATCTAAACTAAAATATGATAAATCACTTACGCTATTATCTCCAACTTCAGATATTTTATTAATAGCTCCAGCAGCTTCAAAACTGAAACCGTCTGCTAAATATTTACCAACAGTTAATTTAGAAATTGCAGGAATCATATTGTAGTGATCACTTGCATTTCCAAATTCATTAAACCAAGAACCATGACCAGCAAGACCAGGGTTTGTAGGATAAAAATCCACTGCGTTTACACCGAAACCAATAGCCCATGGATTATTATTATCCTGTGCATTGATATTTGTGAAACCAATTACTAACAATAAAGCCATAAAGGCTAATTTTAAATGTTTCATCTTAAAAATTTTAAATTTAATGTTCTTTTTTTATTCACAAATTAAGCATAAACACCTAATCGTATTAAGCAAAAATACAAAATTATCTGTATTATTTGACTTTTTAGTTGAATTTCTATATTATTCCCATTGATTTTCCAATTTTAATAAATGCTTTTAAAGCTTTATCTAAATGCTCTTTAGAGTGGGCTGCGGATAATTGAACCCTTATTCTTGCCTTTCCTTTTGGCACAACTGGAAAAAAGAATCCGATTACATAAATTCCTTCTTTTAATAATTCATTTGCCATTTGTTGCGCTATTTTTGCATCATACAGCATTACTGGCACAATTGCAGAATCTCCTCTCACTATGTCAAATCCGGCATTTATCATATTTTCTTTAAAATATTTGGTGTTTTCTTCTAATTTATCACGTAATACGGTGCTTTCAGAAATCATTTCAAAAACCTTTAATGATGCTCCTACAATTGCTGGCGCTAATGAATTTGAAAATAAATAAGGTCTAGATCTTTGACGCAACAACTCAATAATTTCCTTTTTACCGGTTGTATAACCTCCCATTGCGCCGCCAAGTGCTTTTCCTAAAGTTCCTGTAATTATATCTACTCTACCAATAACATTTTTAAGTTCTAAAGTTCCTCTCCCTGTTTTACCTATAAATCCGGCTGCATGGCATTCATCAACCATTACCAATGCATCATATTTATCTGCCAAATCACATATTTTATCTAAACTTGCCACAACTCCATCCATAGAAAAAACGCCATCGGTTACAATAATTTTAAAACGATGCTCTTTTTTTGATGCTTCTATTAGTTGTTCTTCTAAAGAAGTCATATCATTATTATCATATCTATATCGAGCGGCTTTGCATAAGCGTACGCCATCAATTATAGATGCGTGATTTAGCGAATCTGAAATTATTGCATCTTCATCCGCAAATAGTGGCTCAAAAACTCCACCATTAGCATCAAATGCTGCAGCATATAATATGGTGTCTTCTGTTTGATAGAATTCTGCAATTTTTTGTTCTAATTGTTTGTGAATATCTTGAGTTCCACAAATAAATCTTACCGAAGACATTCCAAAACCGTGAGAATCCATTGCATCTTTTGCTGCTTGTATAACTTTAGGATTATTTGAAAGTCCTAAATAATTATTTGCGCAAAAATTTATAACTTCTTCTCCTGTGCTAATTTTTATTACCGCATCTTGAGAAGTGGTTATAATACGTTCTGATTTATATAAGCCTGCTTCTTTAATTTCTTGCAGCTCTTTTTGTAAATGTTGTTGAATTTTTCCGTACATATTTGGTTATTTTATACAAATTTATGGTAAATTATACTTCTTCCACAATAATTTCATCATTAATATAAACCAATAATTTTTTATCTATTTTAAAATTTAACTCTTCTAAAACCTGTGCGTAACCTGCTATTTGATGATGGTATTTTTTATCAGGCTTTCCCGTTTTATAATCAATAATTGTAGTTTTATTTTGATGTACAATAACTCTATCTGGAATTACTATTTTTTTATCTTTAGTTACAATCTCTTGTTCCAAAAACACTTGATTATTTTGACTGAAATACTCTTTTAAAACTGGATGATTTACAACGTTTGTTATAATTTGATGTATTGTTTTTTCTTCAGACTTGGTAATAGTTCCATTAAAAACATAACTTATTAAAACTTCATCAATATCGTTATTTGTTATAATTTTTGATAAAATTTCGTGAATTAAATTTCCATAATTAATAGAATCTCCTTGTTCTGTATCCCAAAGTAACGAGGAATTTGTAACTATTGATATATTATGATTTTTCCATGAATTTGAAATAAATTTAGACTGAAATATAGTTTTATCAATATTTTCTACCACTAATTGCTCCCTTTTTGAAGTTCCAAAACAAAAGTCGGTTTTTAACTCGTCCCAATTATTTGTCTTTTTTAAATAATTAATAAACAAACCCGAAGTAAAGTTTAAATTTTCGTCGGCTTTTGCCAATAACTTTTTTTCCGTAACTATATACAATTGCTCCACCGCTCTGGTTAAAGCAACATATAAAATATTAAAATTATCTAACTCCAATTCCTCTCGTTGTTGATTGTAAATTGAAATTCCTTGTTCTCCTATATAATTTAACTTTTTACCATAATCTATTAATACAGAGTTTACGGTATCTGATTGTGTATAATTATACCAAGATTTTGGTTTAATTTGTTTGTAAATATTTAAATCGTAAGGGAAAATCACAACCGGAAACTCCAAGCCTTTTGCTTTATGAATGGTCATAATTCTAACTGCATTTTTAGACTCTGGTGCAACAATGCTAAGTTTATCTTTTTTTAACTCCCAATATTCTAAAAATCCCTGAATAGAAACATCTCTTTTCTGTTGATATTCAAAAATTATATCTAAAAAGAATTGTAAGTAAGAATCGGACTCTTTTGTTAGCCCAAATCCTCTTATAACATATTCAATACTTTCATAAAACGGACTTTGAACAAACTCCAATAAATTAAAAAATACCTGATAGTTTTTTAACCCTTCAAAAAATTCTGTTTGACTACAATTAATTAAGCTATTTATAAATGTGTGTTTCTCTTCTTTTACCCCTAAAAAATTGTATAAAAAATATAGCATTTTAGCTTTATACTCTTTATTTAGCGGGTTTTGAACAACACTTAATAAATTAATTATAAACTGTACTTTTTCACTGTTACTTACCAACAGTGTTTCTGATGAAATAATTTCTATTTTTTGTTCCGATAAAAAGTTGGCAACTTCAACACCTTGTTTTTTAGTTCTTACCAACACACAAACATCATTCTTTTTAAAGGACGGATCTAAATTATTGATAATTTCAAGTATTTTTTTAGGATACATTACATTTACCTCTTCCTCTTCTTCGTCAAATTCTTCTTGTTTTTCTACAAATGATATTTGAACATATCCACCGTTATTTTTATTTGTTTTTTGATTATTTCCATCAACGTATAAACTGCTATAATTAGGGTTTGCTAAAAAGCCAGAAATATGCTGAAAAAATTGATTGTTAAAATTTATAATCTCACTAAAACTTCTATAATTAGTATCTAAATTTGAAACTAATTTTTCAACAAAAAAAGGATTATTTACGGTTTGTTTTTCATCAGAAGATAAATCAATAAACTGTTCTGCTTTTCCTCCTCGCCATCGGTAAATAGATTGTTTTGCATCACCCACTAACATTAATTTTCCTTTCTCACCTTGTTCATTTTCTTGCGAAATGGCATTGCTTATTAACGGAATAATATTTTGCCATTGCAATTCACTAGTATCTTGCATTTCATCAATAAAATAATACTTGTATTTTTCACCAATACGCTCATAAATAAATGGAGCTGGTTCGTTTTTAATTGTATTGCTAATTAGCTCGTTAAATTCAGCATTTAACATAATATTATTGTCTAATTTAATATCTTGTAATGCACTATTTATATAACTTAAAACCGCTAAAGGAATAAGGCTATTTAACACTAAATCGTTTAATGTTTTTTGTTGAAATAATGCTTCTGAACTAGCATACAAGGTTAAAAGTTCTGGTAAAATTGCTTCAATTGCGTTTTTAATTTTATCGGGTTTACTTTTAGAATAAAACAATTGATTATCAATATTTCGCTTCAGGGTATTTTGATCAAAAAATTGCGCTTTTTTTGAGTTTTCTGCTAAAACAGCAAAATGTTTTGGTATTTGAGAATAGTAAAAATCTTTAGCATCAATGCCAGCATTGTTAATAATATCTAATCCTGCATTTCCAATTTCTTTAAATTCCTTTTCAATACCTTTATTTTCTTTTTGAAGTTTCTCTTTTAATTTTTTAAATTCATCAATAGATACTTTCTCCAATTTTTTAAGATGAGTAGCGTGATTTTCATTTAAAATTAGCTTGGCAAAATCTTTCAATTCCAGTGAAATATCCCAAGATTTATCATCTTCTAATTTTTGAAGTGTATAACTTATTAAAAGCTCGGTTAGCTCTTTGTTTTCTCCTATTTTCGAAATCACCAAATCCACTGCTTCATTTAACAGTGTTTCTGCATCCATTTCTACATCAAAATTCAAAGGAAGCTTTAAATCGTAGGCAAAAGTTCTAATTAATTTATGAGTAAAACTATCTATAGTTGCAATACTAAAAGCTGAATAATTTTGAAGAATTGCGTTTAAAACTATTTGAGATCTATTAAAAACCACCTCATCAGTTAACGCTGTTTCTTCACAAATTATGGTAAGCAAACTATTTTGTTCTTTTTTAGAGAAACCGTATAGTGCTTCAACCACACGTTCTTTCATTTCAGAAGCCGCTTTATTGGTAAAAGTTACCGCTAAAATTTGCTGAAACTTATATGGATTTGAGCTGGTTAGTAAAATTTTTAAATATTCCTTTACAAGTGTAAAGGTTTTTCCGCTTCCTGCTGAGGCGTTATAAACTTGAAAAGATGTTGTGTTTTGCATTCATAGAAATTATAATGCAAGGTACTAAAATTAACTTTTATTTATAACATTTAATACCGTTTCCGTTCCAACCACTTCTGTTACTAGAATTCAGTTTAAACAATACACTAAGTCCGTATTGAAAATGTGACATTAATTTGTAATCTGGCGAATTATATTTGTACGCTACCTCCATATTTATCGCAATTTTTTCTGATAACCAATAGTTTGCACCAAAACCTGCATTTATTGTTCCTGCACTATTAAACCCTTCAACCCAATTATATCCAGCACCAATTACTAAAAATGGAACAAATCTGTTTTCATTTCCTAAAAAGTTATAGTGTAAATTAGCATCTAATGCGTAGTACATTAAATCTACATTTGTAATATCACCTAATTTGGTTATTTTATTTAATGAAAAAGAAACATCGGCATTTAACTTATTTGTTAAAAACCGACTAACATTTAATTTTGGACCATAAATATTCCAATGATCTTGCGAATTAGAGATTTCGTTAAAAAACCCACCCATTCCGTCTTCATCTGTTGGGTAGTAATCAACGGCATTTACACCAATTCCTACAACCCATTTGTTAGCAGTGTCTTGGGAGTGAACAAGTAAATTTAAAAATAGAAAAAAGAAAAGAAAAATTGTTTTTTTAGTAGTAACAAACATAGAATTAAATAATTAGAACTTAAACATATATACCATATACAACGAAAAACAATAAATAAAGTATAAAAAATACTTTATTTATTGTTTTTCTTAGGTTTAAATAGCGTTTAAATTCTATTTACGTATTTAATAGCTTTGGTAAAATCTTCCAAATTTTCATTATTCAACACTAAATGTATGGCTTCATCGGCTACTTTCACAACATTGTCATGCGGAAAACCTAAACCAATACATATTTTTCTTAAAACTGAAGCTTCTTCTCCTTTGGCATCTCCATCTGCAAAAACCATTTTAGCCAGATCGTATAAATGCTCTATTCTTTCATCATAATTATGAGGAGCACTCATAGGGAAATCATCTGGAGATTCTAAAATTTCTTGATATTTTTCATCCAGAATATGAAATTTTTTTGCAATTCTTTTTAAAAGTTTTTCTTCACCTTCCGTAATTACGTGATCTGCTAATGCTAATTTTACAACACTTGCAAAATGCGCTATATTCCGCTTTTGTTCTCCGCTTAAATTATAATCTGATAATCCCATTTATTGATTTTTTTATAAACAAATATAATTAAACCAATAAAATATTCCCTGTATTGTAATTTTATTTACACTAATCTGATAATTTATTTGCCTTTTTAATTACTTTTTTAAATTCATCTAATTGAGGTTCTCTTAAAAAAAAGTCGGTTGCTTCTTTTACAATTTTTCGAACATTTTCAGCCTGAAAACCTAATTCTACCGCAATTCTTCCCATCATAGAGTTTTTATCAATAGTTGGATTCCGGTCTAAAAACATCATTTTTGTTAAGTCGAATAAATGTTCTAAACGATCTTCATAAGTAACAGGAGAAATGGTTGGATATTTTAATGGATTTTTTAAAATGTCATTAAATTCATTGGTGGAAATATCTAATCTAATAGAAAGTCGCTCTAATAATAATCGTTCTTCCGAGTTAATTTGATTGTCGCGAAGCGCAATTCTCACTAAGGAAGCAAAATGCGCCAAATTTTGTTCATGAAGTCCTGTAGGGTATAAATCTGATATTGACATAACTTATACTTTTTAAAATTACTTATCTAAAGTTAAGAAATTTTAAGGAATTTTTCCTTGTTTTTTATAAAATGCTACCTTTGGCAAAATTTGCAATAGTTGAGTAAACAACATATCATAAACATTTACGAGAAATTTGTAGCCAAAAAACAAATTTCTCAAGAGCTTCAGAAAGAAAATCACCAATTCCAAATTTCAAATTTGGTTGGATCGTCATTGTCTTTTATTATTTCAGAAAGTTTTAAAATTATAGACAAACCTATATTGTTTTTATTAAATGATAAGGAAGAAGCCGCCTATTTTTTAAACGATTTAGAACAACTAATAAACGATAAAGATGTTTTATTTTATCCTGGTTCTTACCGAAGACCTTATCAAATTGAAGAAGTTGATAACGCTAATATTTTATTGCGTTCGGAAGTTTTAAACCGATTAAATTCTAGAAAAAAACCAGCAGTTATTGTTACGTATGCCGATGCTTTATTTGAACAAGTTGTAACAAAAGCTGAATTAAACAGAAATACATTAAAAATTGCTTTAAAAGACAGTTTAAGTTTAGATTTTGTAAACGAAGTATTGTTTGAATACCATTTTGAACGTGTAGATTTTGTTAGCGAACCCGGAGAATTTTCGGTAAGAGGTGGAATTATTGATGTTTTTTCTTTTTCACACGATGAACCTTATAGAATAGAATTTTTTGGTGATGAAGTAGATAGTATTCGAACTTTTGATGTAGAAACCCAACTTTCTACTGAAAAACTGACCAAAATTAGCATAATGCCTAATGTTGAAAATAAAGCATTAGACGAAAAACGTGAAAGTTTTTTAAATTACATAAATAACAAAACAGTTGTTTTTATAAAAGATAACGAACTAATATTTAATAAATTAGACAACCTTTTTAGCAAAGCTGAAGAAGAATTTAAAAAATTATCAACCGCTATAAACCACGGAAAACCAGACGAATTATTTTGCGATGGCAAATTAATTAAAACCCAATTAACCAATTTTACCGTTGCAGAAATAATTAATTCTCGTCAAAACGAATTGGAAGAAGCTTCTAACAAAAGAATTCCAAATCAGTCTTTAAATGGAGTTATCCAATTTAACACAAAACCGCAACCTTCTTTTAATAAACAATTTGATTTGTTAATTGAAAACTTTCATAAAAATACTGAAAACGGATTTACAAATTACCTGTTTTGCGATTCTCAAAAACAAGCCGATCGTTTTCACGATATTTTTGAAGATGTTGATAAAGAAATCCAATACAAAACCATAGTTTTTCCACTATATCAAGGTTTTATTGATGTTGAGAACAACTTAATTTGTTATACAGATCATCAAATTTTTGAACGTTATCATAAATTCCGATTAAAAAATGGCTACGCTAAAAAACAAACCATTTCACTAAAAGAATTAACAAATCTTGAAATTGGTGATTACGTTACCCATATTGATCACGGAATTGGAAAATTTGGCGGGCTTCAAAAAATTGAAGTTGAAGGTAAAAAACAAGAAGCTATTAAACTTATTTATGGCGATAGAGATATTTTATACATTAGCATTCACTCCCTTCATAAAATATCAAAATATAACGGAAAAGATGGCGCGCCTCCAAAATTATACAAACTAGGTTCGGGCGCTTGGGAAAAATTAAAGCAAAAAACCAAAACACGCATTCGTCATATTGCATTTAATTTAATTGAATTGTATGCAAAACGAAAAATTCAAAAAGGGTTTCAATACCATCCAGATAGTTATTTACAACACGAATTAGAAGCCAGCTTTTTATACGAAGATACTCCAGATCAATCATCGGCTACGCAAGATGTAAAAAACGATATGGAAAGTGAACAACCAATGGATAGGTTGGTTTGTGGTGATGTAGGCTTTGGTAAAACCGAAGTTGCAGTAAGAGCTGCTTTTAAAGCGGTAGATAATGGTAAACAAGTAGCCATTTTGGTTCCTACAACCATTTTAGCTTTTCAACATTTTAAAACTTTTAGTCAACGTTTAAAAGATTTCCCTGTAACTGTAGAATATTTAAACAGGTTTAGAACCGCAAACCAGCGTAAAGGTGTTTTAGAAGGCTTGGAAAAAGGAACTGTTGATATTGTAATTGGCACACATCAATTAACAAACTCTGCCATAAAATATAAAGATTTAGGACTTTTAATTGTTGATGAAGAACAAAAATTTGGAGTTGCCGTAAAAGACAAACTAAAAACAATTAAAGAAAATATTGATACGTTAACGCTAACTGCAACACCAATTCCAAGAACCTTGCAATTTAGCTTAATGGCCGCCAGAGATTTATCGGTAATTAGTACGCCGCCGCCAAACCGTGTTCCTATTGAAAGTAATGTAATTCGTTTTAATGAAGAAGTAATTAGAGATGCCATTCGATATGAAATTCAACGTGGTGGACAAGTATTTTTTATTCATAACAGAATAGAAAACATAAAAGAAGTTGCAGGTTTATTACAACGTTTAGTTCCTGATGCTAAAATTGGCATTGGTCACGGACAAATGGATGGTAAAAAGTTGGAAAGTTTAATGTTAGCTTTTATTGATAATGAATTTGATATTTTAGTCTCTACAACTATTATTGAAAGTGGTTTAGATGTGCCAAATGCAAATACCATTTTTATAAATAATGCCAATAATTTTGGTTTGTCTGATTTGCATCAAATGCGTGGACGTGTTGGGCGATCAAACAAAAAAGCATTCTGTTATTTTATTACTCCACCGCATCATATGATGACTGATGAAGCTAGAAAAAGAATGAATGCTATTGAATTATTTACCGATTTAGGAAGTGGAATTAATATTGCCATGAAAGATTTAGAGATTCGTGGTGCTGGAGATTTATTAGGTGGCGAACAAAGTGGATTTATTAATGATATTGGTTTTGATACCTATCAAAAAATATTAAATGAAACCATTGAAGAATTAAAAGAAAACGAGTTTAAAGATTTATACAAAGACACATCAGATAAGCCAAAAGAATATGTAAAAGAAATTCAAATTGATTCTGATTTTGAAATTTTATTTCCAGACAATTATGTAAATGTAATTACCGAACGGTTAAGTTTATATAACAAATTAGGTGAACTAAAAAAAGAAGAAGAATTACAACAATTTGAATTAGAACTAATTGATAGATTTGGGGAATTACCAACACCTGTTGTTGATTTATTAGACAGCGTTAGAATTAAATGGATTGCAAAACAATTAGGTATTGAAAAATTAATTTTAAAACAAAAAAGAATGCTTTGTTATTTTATTTCAGATCAACAAAGTTCCTTTTATCAAACGCCAACATTTACAAAGGTATTGCAATACGTTCAACAAAATGGAAGCTCTTGTGTTATGAAAGAAAAAGATACCAAAGCTGGACTTAGATTGTTGTTAACTTTTATAAAAATAACATCGGTTAAAAAAGCGCTAGAAACGCTTCAAAAAATATAAAATTTGAAAAATCAACATTTCAAAAATCTATTAGAATTAAATATTGCTGTTGTTTTTGTAAGTACTTCTGGTGTTTTAGGACGATCCATTTCATTTCCGCCAGAAATTACCATATGGTGGCGTTGTTTATTTGCTGCAGTGTTTATAGGATTGTTTTGTTGGTATAAAAAATACGATTTAAAAATACTACATAAAAAAGATGCGTTTTCATTATTTTTAAGTGGATTTTTATTAGGAGCGCACTGGGTTACCTATTTTTACGCATTACATTTATCTAATGTTGCTATTGGAATGCTATCCTTATTTACATATCCAGTAATTACAGCCTTATTAGAACCCGTATTTTTTAAAATAAAACTAAGCAAATACCAATTGTTTTTAAGTTTTTTAGTGTTAGTAGGTATATACTTTTTAACACCAGAATTTAACTTTGAAAATAGTTATACCAAAGGTGTTTTAATGGGAATTATCTCAGCTGTTTTTTATGCATTAAGAAACATAATAACCAAACGAAATTTATCGCATTACAACGCATCTAAAGTAATGTTTTATCAAATGATTGTAATTATTTCGCTATTATTCCCGGTGTTATTTAAAGATAATTCACATTATGCCGATATAAATAATTGGGGAAGATTGTTAACTCTTGCATTGGTAACTACAACAATTGGTCACACTTTATTTGTAAATAGTTTTAAAAACTTTAAAATTAGTGCCATAAGTATTATGAGTAGTATGAGTCCAATTTATGGAATTTTATTTGGAATGTTATTTTTAAGCGAAATCCCTTCGCTTTCTACTTTTTTTGGTGGTGCACTTATTTTAACAACAGTTATTATTGAAAGCTTTCAGTCTAATAAAAATAAATAATTATGGAATTTTTTAGAATTATAAATAAACAAGTAACTGAAAAACAACTTCAAGATAGAATTAAACCAAGTAGTTTAGAAGATTTTACAGAAACTATGCAATTTCTAGAAGATTCTAATCCTAATTTTTTAGGTTTAACTTTATGGGGCGATTTTTTAATAAGTTACAATAAAATTAAAGGCGGCGTTCGATTTACGTTGTTAGATTGCCCCAATGCACTTTCTTGGACAATTACAACAGGATTTCCACCAGAAAGAGAACAAATTTTAATTCACTGTACCATTAATAGAACTCAAAAACCAACTAAATTTATTGAAGAAATAAATGAATTTTTAGATGAATGGGAACAAGGATTAAAAGCTAAATTTTAAATTCCATTTTATAATATTGATTAATATCTATTACGTGCATTCCAGCTTCTTTGGCTGCTTGTATTCCTAAAATTCCATCTTCAAAAACTACACAATCCTTTGGATTTACTTTCATAAGTTCGGCACATTTTAAAAATGTTTCAGGATGTGGCTTAAAACTCATAACATCATCAGCTGTAATTATTGGGTTAAAATAATGCTCCATCCCTAAAATAGATAATGTTCTTCTGGCTCCAATTTGGGTGCTTCCAGTACCAATAGACATTGGTAATTTGCCATGGTATTTTCTAACAACATCTGTTACAACAGTAATTTCTTTTGTTTCACCAACCAATTTTTTATAAACCTCCGCTTTCACTTTTCCAACTTCTATTGGGTTCATATCTGTGCCAAATAATTCGTTCAATTTAATAATGGTTGCAGCTTTAGGCATACCAGTTAATTTTAAGAATATTTCGCCACTAAAATCAATTCCAAAAGGTGTAACTGCTGCTCGCCAAGCTTCAAAATGATTTTGCATGGTATTAGCAACCGTTCCATCTAAATCAAAAATAAGTCCTTTAACATTTTTAGGTAGTGTAATCATTTCATATTTGTTTAGTTTCAAAAGTACTTATATAAAATGCTTTTAAAAAATGATTCACCATTTCTTTACGAAATCCTTTGATTAAAAAAATTAGATTCAAAAATTAAATTTAAATGGCTTCATATAGCTTTCCTGGCAATGGCTTAACCAATCCTTTCATTTCTAAATTAAATAAAATAGTGGTAGTAATATGTATTGGCAATTGACATGTAAGTGAAATACTATCTAATAATTGTTTTCCTTCATCAACCAAAAAATCATAAATTAATTGTTCATTTTCATCCAATTCAACAAATAATTGTTTTTGAATTGCTTTGGACTCATTTTTAACCACATTCCAGTTTAACATTTCAACCAAATCTGTTGCGTTAGTTAAAATAGCTGCTTTATTTCTTTTAATTAAATCGTTACAGCCTTTGCTAAAATTATCGGTAGTTCTTCCGGGAACTGCAAAAACATCTCTACTATAACTATTTGCAATATCTGCAGTAACTAAAGAACCTCCCTTTTCAGCAGATTCTATAATAATAGTAGCTTCAGAAATACCAGCAACAATTCTATTTCGTTTTAAAAAATTTTCACGCAATGGCGTTTCATCGTGCCAAAACTCTGTAAAAAACCCACCATTTTTATGTACTTCACTTATATATTTTTTATGTGATTTAGGATAAATTTCTTCAAAACCATGTGCTAAAACACCAATAGTTGTCAAGTTGTTTTTAATAGCAGCTTTATGTGCACAAATATCAACTCCATACGCAAATCCGCTTATTATAATTGGATCAAATTCTTTTAAATCAAAAATTAACTTCTCACAAAAATCTCTTCCATAGCTTGTTATATTTCGTGTTCCAACTATACTAATAATAGGTCTTTTTTCTAAATTAAATTTTCCATCTTTAAAAAGCAACAATGGTCCATCAACACAATGTTTTAATTTAGAAGGATACTTTTGGTCTTCAAAGTACAATGGTTCTATAGTATTTTCTTGAATATATTTTAATTCTTTTTCAGCTTCAATTAAATAGGTTGGATCAAACAAATGTTGAATAGTAAAAGCTCCTATTCCGTTTATTTTTTCTAAGGTTTTTGCTTTCTCTTTTAAAACACTTTTTGCATTTCCACAATAAGAAATTAGCTTTTTTGCATTAATATCTCCAATACCTTTTACACGTTGCAAAGCCAAAACGTATAACAATTCTTCCTCTAGCATATTTTAACAATTTGAATTTCAATATATAAAAAATTTGTTAATAAAAAAGATGATAACTATTATAATTTATCTTGGTTTTGGCTATATTTGTTTTAATGAGATTAGCAACATACATCAGCGATTTATTATACAGATACGAATGTGTAATTGTGCCAAATTTTGGCGGTTTTGTAACCAACGAAGTATCGGCAAAAATAAACCATTCTACGCATACTTTTCATGCACCATCTAAACAATTAACCTTTAATTCGCATTTGCAGAATAATGATGGATTACTTGCTAATTACATTGCCAATGCTAAAAATATACCGTTTTCTAATGCGGTTGAGTTTATAAATAGTGAGGTAAAAAACTGGAAAAACCAGTTAAAAACAGAAGAAATTGAATTAGAAAATATTGGTTCTATCTCTTTAAACAAAGAAGGAAAACTTATTTTTGAACCAACTTCTACTCTAAACTATCTAACATCATCTTTTGGTTTAGCATCATATGTTTCTCCTGCGGTTAGCAGAATTGCTTATAAAGAAAAAGTAAAACAGTTAGAAACCATTGCTCCTGTTTTAAATACTGAAGAAAACAAAAGAAAAACACCAGCTTTTATTAAATACGCAGCAACTGCAGCTATTATATTTGCACTTGGAACTGTTGGTTGGAATGAATACCAAAAAGTTGAATACAACAACTTAGTTGCTGAAACTCAAATTCAACAACAAAAAGTAGAAAAATCCATTCAAGAAGCTACATTTGTTATTAGCAATCCTTTACCTGCAATTACTCTAAATGTTGCTAAAGAAACCTATAATTACCACATTATTGCTGGCGCTTTTAGAGAATCTGAAAACGCTGAGAAAAAACTTGAAGAGCTAAAAGCTAAAGGTTTTAACGCTAGAATTTTAGGTGTTAATAAATGGAATTTAACCCAAGTAGCTTACGAAAGTTTAAATGATGAAAACGAAGCAATTAACAAGTTAAGAGCTATACATAGCACTGAATCTGAAGATGCTTGGTTATTGGTACAGGAATTCTAAAAATCCCTATTTCTCATATTTTCCATTTTTGTTAAAATAAGTATATCTTTACCAAAAATGTAACTCATGATAAAAACTCCTTCTGAATCGTTAACAATTTTAACTGATATTGTGCTACCAGGCGAAACAAATCCGCTTGGAAATTTATTTGGTG
>NZ_JBFHHX010000034.1:0-27677 GCF_041596795.1 Lutibacter sp. | reverse complement strand
TGAATGTGCCGGAGTTGTAATAGATTTAGTTGCTACATTGTTATTTGAAAGTGAAGAAAAAATTGAAAATGCCTCAGAAGCATTAAAGCTAAATCAATATTCAGATAGTATTTATTATGCATATACAAGTATGGTAAATACCGCAAAAGCATTGTTGTTAACCGAAGGAGAAAGCACCAATACCCAAGCAAACATTGTTACATTGTTTGAAACTGTTTTTGCAGATAAAATTAAATTACCAACAATATTTTCAGAGTTTGTATATCAAATTCAAAAAAATGAGCCAACAAAACAATTTGCAGATAAATATGTAGCCGATGCCCAATTATTTTATGCAAAAGCAAATGAATATAGAATTAAAAACGGATCAGATGAAAACTAATATAAAGCCAAAAGTAACTTTAGTTGGAGCTGGACCAGGTGATCCAGATTTAATAACTGTAAAAGGTGTAAAAGCACTAAAAAATGCAAAAGTTGTATTGTATGATGCCTTAATTAATAGGGAATTATTAGAGTATGTTCCTAAAGAGGCGAAAAGAATTTTTGTTGGTAAACGTAAAGGAATGCACAGTTTTACGCAAGATGAAATTAATGAATTAATTGTAAAAAATGCTTTTGAATTTGGAAATGCTGTGCGTTTAAAAGGAGGCGATCCATTTATTTTTGGAAGAGGTGCAGAAGAGATAGATTATATAGAATCTTTTGGAATTGAAACAGAAATTGTTTCAGGAATTTCATCCTCAATGGCAGTTCCTGCAAGTCAAGGAATTCCTTTAACAAAAAGAGGTATTTCAGAAAGTTTTTGGGTAATTACAGGTACAACAACCGAAAGAAAATTATCAAATGATGTGTATTTAGCGGCCCAATCAACAGCAACGGTTGTTATTTTAATGGGAATGAGTAAGCTAAAGGAAATAGTCGAAATATTTACTAAATTTGGTAAAAGCAATGTTTCAACGGCAATTATTCAAAATGGCACAACAGCAAGTGAAAAAATTGGACTTGGAACTATAGATTCTATTTTAGAAGTTGTTGAGCAGCAAAAATTAGGTTCCCCAGCCATTATTGTTATTGGTGAAGTTGTTTCGGAAAGTGCAAAGCTTAGATCGTTTTTTGAGAGTTTCAATTTAGTGGAAAATCAATTTTAATAAACTACAAAGTTAAAAAGAACGTCAGGCTGAACTTGTTTCAGTATCTCATTATAGAAATCATCACAGAAGGTGAGCCTCTGAACCAAGTTTAGGACGGCGAAAAGGTAAATTAAAATGGAATTTAATATGAGTCAAAACGAATTATATCCAATTTTTTTAAAAGTAACGCAATTAGAAGTTTTAATTGTAGGAGGAGGAAATGTGGGATTAGAAAAATTAACTTTTTTACTAAAATCTAGCCCAAATGCCAAAGTAACCATTGTATCCTTAACTTTTTTACCAGCATTAATTGATTTAGCTAAAAAACATCAAGTAAAATTAGTTGAAAGTGCTTATAATAATTCCTTTTTACAAGGTAAACATATGGTAATTGCTACAACTGATAAAATTGATGTAAATATTCAAGTTTATAAAGATTGTAAAGCGCAAAGTATATTGGTAAATGTGGCTGACAATCCGCCGTATTGCGATTTTTATATGGGAGGAATAGTAACCAAAGGAAATATAAAAATAGCCATATCAACCAACGGAAAGTCTCCAACCTTGGCAAAACGCTTACGTCAGTTTTTTGAAGAAGTTATACCAGATAACATTGATGAGTTGGCAGAAAACCTAAATTCTTTTAGACAAACTATTAAAGGTGATTTTCAAGAGAAAGTGAACGTTTTAAATGATTTAACAAAAGGAATTATGAAAAAGAGAGATTAATATTCTTCTTGTTTTGTTCATTGTTTTATAATTACTTCAATATACATTATTAAAAATGTTGATATTGAAGTTTTTTTGTTTAAATTAATTATCATTTTTAGTGATTTGGTAAAAAAGGATTGTTATATTCAATAAAATGTTGTTTTTATTGAAATATTGTTAAATTTAATCGTTCTTTACTTTTAGTATTTCGATATAAAAATCAACTAAAAAATAATTGTTTTATAATAAAATAATATGGCTTTAAAAATTGTAATTTCACATAAAACAGTCTATAAATATGATCGTCCAGTATCATTATCACCACATATTTTTAGGTTAAGACCTGCGCCGCATAGTAGAACACCTATAGAGTCTTACTCCATAAAAATAAAACCTGAAAAACAGTTTTTAAATTGGCAACAAGACCCGTTTGGGAATTATATGGCGCGATTAATTTTTCCAGATAAAACAACAGAATTATCTGTTGATGTTGAAATTATTGCAGATTTAAAAACCATAAATCCATTCGATTTTTTTGTTGAAACATCTGCAGAGGAATATCCTTTTAAATATTCCGAAACTATAAAAAAAGAATTATCACCTTATTTAGAAGTAACTGAAAAAGGAAAATTGTTAGAAGGTTTTTTAAAAACCATAGATTACACGCCACGTAAAACAATTTATTTTTTAATTGATATTAACAGAAAAATTTACGAGTATTTAAATTACAATATTAGGCTAGATCCTGGAGTGCAAACTTGTGAAGAAACATTAGAGCAAAAAAATGGTTCTTGTAGAGACTATGCGTGGTTGTTTGTACAAACATTAAGACATTTAGGTTTTGGAGCACGTTTTGTATCGGGCTATTTAGTACAATTAAAATCCGATGAAAAATCGTTAGATGGTCCTTCTGGCCCTGAAGATGATTTTACCGATTTACACGCATGGGCTGAGGTTTATTTGCCAGGTGCTGGATGGATTGGTTTTGATGCAACTTCAGGTTTATTGGCTGGTGAAGGACATATTCCATTAGCGTGTACTCCAAATTTTGAAAGTGCTGCTCCAGTAGAAGGAATGACGGATATTTGTGAAACGGAGTTTTTTTATGAAAATACAGTAAAAAGAATTTTTGAGTCGCCAAGAGTTACCAAACCTTATACAGAAGCCCAATGGAAAGAAATTTACAATTTGGGCTTTAAAGTTGAAAAAGAACTAGAAAAAGGAGATGTAAGATTAACAATGGGTGGTGAACCTACTTTTGTTTCTATTGATGATATGGAGTCTCCAGAGTGGAATACCGAGGCAGATGGCGAACACAAAAGAAAATTAGCAGCCAGTCTTACAGAAAAATTATATGGAAAGTTTGCTGAAGGCGGAGTTTTACATCACGCACAAGGAAAATGGTATCCGGGAGAGCCATTACCAAGATGGCAAATTGAAATTTGTTGGAGAAAAGATGGAAAACCAATTTGGCATACTAAAAAATTGCTTGGGGCTTTTGCTAAAAACACGGTGTTGCCAGATAACGCAGCAAGTTTATTTTTAGATACTCTTACCAATTATTTAAGAATATCAAACGATTATATTTTACCAACATATGAAGATGCTTTTTATTTTTTATGGGAACAAGGTAAATTACCTATAGATGTAGATCCAGCCAAAGATAAAGATGCTTCTTTAGTTCGTGAAAAGCTGGCTGAAATTTTAGAATCTGGCACATCAAAAGCTATAGGTTATGTTTTGCCTCTTAATAATTCGGAAGGACAATGGTATACAAATAAATGGGAATTTAGAAGACAGCATATTTTTTTAATTCCGGGAAATTCTCCAATTGGATTACGCTTACCACTTGATTCTTTAATTCAAAAACCCGGAAATGAATTTCCAAGATTTGAACCTGATAATTTTTCGAAAAAGAAAAAATTACCGAGCTATAAAAATCGTGTGTTAAAAAGGCATAAAGAGTTTTTAAGTAAAGGAGTTCTAGAAAATAAGCATAATTATTTTGTTAGAACAGCACTTTGCGCGGAGGTTAGAGAAGGTAAATTGTATCTTTTTATGCCACCATTAGACAGTGCAGAAATATTTTTGGATCTAGTTTCTTCAATAGAATTAACTGCACGTGAATTAAAATTTCCAGTTATTTTAGAAGGTTATGATCCTCCAAAAGATAGCAGATTAGAATCTATGAAAATTACCCCTGATCCAGGAGTAATTGAAGTAAATGTGCATCCAACGCATAATTGGAAAGAACTTACAGAAAATACATTTACCATTTATGAACAAGCAAAACTAGCACGTTTAGGAACTGAAAAGTTTATGTTAGATGGAAAACATACTGGAACAGGAGGAGGAAATCATGTAACCTTAGGGGGTGTTACTCCAGCTGATAGTCCTTTGTTAAGAAAGCCAAGTTTATTAAGAAGTTTGCTAACATTTTGGCAACACCATCCTGGTCTTTCTTACTTATTTTCGGGTTCGTTTATTGGACCAACAAGTCAGGCGCCAAGAGTTGATGAAGCACGTTTAGAAAATTTATACGAATTAGAAATTGCATTTAGTCAAATTCCAAAAGATGGAGAAGTGCCATTTTGGTTAACCGATAGATTATTTAGACATTTATTAACCGATTTAACCGGAAATACACATCGAGCAGAATTTTGTATAGATAAATTATATTCTCCAGATTCTTCTTCTGGAAGATTGGGTATTTTAGAATTGAGAGGTTTTGATATGCCGCCACATCCTCAAATGAGTTTAATGCAAATGTTGTTGGTAAGAACCTTAGTTTCTTGGTTTTGGAAAAAACCCTATGAGCACGATTTGGTGCGTTGGGGAACAGAATTACACGATAAATTTTTAATAGAACATTATGTTCGTGAAGATATTAAAGATATTGTAGCGCAATTAAATAGAGCAGGTTATAAATTTAAAGAGGATTGGTTTAATCCATTTTTTGAGTTTAGATTTCCACTACATGGAATGGTAGATATTAACAATGTTCATATTGAATTACGTGCTGCCATTGAGCCTTGGAATGTTTTAGGTGAAGAAATGACTGGTGGAGGAACGGCACGATACGTAGATTCTTCATTGGAAAGAATTCAGGTTAAAGTTTCCAATTTTATTGATGAAAGATATGTATTAACATGTAACGGAATTAAAGTTCAATTAAAAGCAACGTCGGTAAAAGGAGAATTTGTTGCTGGAATTAGATACAAGGCTTGGGATCCATATTCTGCATTGCATCCAACCATTGGTGTAGATACGCCGTTGGTTTTTGATATTGTTGATAAATGGAATAGAAGATCTATTGGTGGTTGTACTTATTTTGTGGCACATCCAGGTGGAAGATCATACGATACATATCCAGTAAATAGTTATGAGGCGGAGTCTCGAAGAATAAGTCGCTTCTGGGAATTTGGGCATACACAAGGTGAAATAGATCCTATTGAAAGTACTGTGCAAGACGATGATAATTCAACAAAAAGTGTGCAAGAAAAAGGAAGTTCAAAAAAGTTTAGTTATAAAGAAATTCCTATTAACTTTGAATTTCCAAATACCTTAGATTTAAGGAGAAAATAAAAACCAACATGTCAATTAGTACAAATGCTTTATTTAAAGATTATTTCCTTGATTTTAAAGGCTATGATGAAGTGTTTGCAACAGATTTAGGGATTGATAAAAATTGGGATAAATTATTAGACAATCTTTCAAAAATTGGAAGTAAAGAGCTCACTCATAAGCAAGGAGAAATAGATTGGTTATTGTCTGAAAATGGTGTTACCTATAATGTTTATAATGATCCAAAAGGTTTAAATAGACCTTGGAAACTAAACGTTGTTCCTTTTTTAATTCAAAAAAAAGAGTGGAACACTATTGAAAAAGGCTTACAACAACGATCAGAAGTGTTAAATTTGCTTTTGAAAGATATTTATGGAAAAAGAGAGCTACTAAAAAAAGGAATTATTCCGTATGAGGTTATTTTTGCGCATAAAGGTTTTTTACGTGCCTGTGATCAAATACAATACAAAACTGCCAAGCAATTATTAATTCATTCAGTTGATTTAGCAAGAGGACCCGATGGAAGAATGTGGGTGGTAAATGATAGAGCGCAGGCTCCTTCAGGGATGGGTTATGCTCTGGAAAATAGATTTTCTACAAGTAAAATGTTACCTAAAATATATCAGGATATTAATGTAGAACAATCATCTGTATTTTTTAAAGATTTTAATGAGCTATTAATAACATCAGCACCAACAAATAAGGAAAATCCTACGGTTGTTATTTTAACACCTGGCCCGCATAACGAAACTTATTTTGAGCATTCTTATTTATCGTCTTTTTTAGGATATCCTTTAGTAAAAGGAAGTGATTTAGTGGTAAGAGGTGGAAAATTATGGATGAAATCTTTAAAAGGTTTAAAACAAGTTGATGTAATTTACAGAAGGGTTGATGATGTTTTTATAGATCCATTGGAATTGCGCGAAGACTCGTATTTAGGAGTTGCTGGTTTATTAGAAGTGGTACGTTTACAAAATGTAGCCATAGTAAATCCGGTTGGAAGCGGAATTTTGGAGAACCCAGGGTTAATTCCATTTTTAAACAATGTTTGTAAATATTTTTTAAATGAAGATTTAATTTTACCGCAAATTGCCTCTTGGTGGTGCGGACAAGAAAAAGAATGTGATTTTGTAATAAATCATTTGTCTTCATTTGTGGTGAAAAGGATTGATAAAACGCATAGAGAACATATTTATTTTTGTGAGTTTTTGACTAAAAGTGAATTAAAACAACTTAAAAAAGAAATTTTAAAAGCGCCTTATCAGTTTGTTGCTCAAGAAAAAATTAATTTTTCTACTGCGCCAAATTTTGTAGAAGGCCGATTAGAGCCACGTAAAATAGTTTGTCGTACTTTTTCTGTAGCTAAAAATAATGGATATAGTGTTATGCCAGGTGGTTTGGTAAGAGTTGCGTCGGAAAGAGAAGAGTTAGTGGTGTCTAACCAAAAAGGTGGAACAAGTAAAGATTTTTGGGTGGTAAGCGATAAAAAACAAAGTAATATTCAACAATATTCTTGGAATAAGTCAACATCAAATGAAGTTGAAGGTATTAATGATGTTCCAAGTGATACAGCCGAAAACTTATTTTGGGCTGGAAGATATTTGGGACGTACTATTTTAACAGCCAGATATTTAAGGATGGTATTGAACCAAATGGCAAATGTGCAGTTTACTAATAGGAAGACTGACTCAGAAAGTTTAACAATTCTATTTCATTCCATTACAAATATGACTTCTACGTTTCCTGGGTTTACTGGAGAAAATGAAAAAGTGGCTATGGAAAATCCGTTAAAAGAAATTGAATCTGTAATTTTAGATGAATCGAGAATAGGTAGTTTTGCTCAAACAATTGCAAGTTTTAATTTTGCATATTACTCTCGCAGAAATTTGTGGTCTAGAGATATGTGGCGTGTTTTTGATAGTATACAAAAGCTTTGGCAAAATTTTAAAAATGAAGAAAATTACGCTATTCCTGTTATTTTAAAGTTTTTTGATAGAATTATTACAAGATTAATTGCCTTTAGAGCACTTTCAGAAGAGTGTATTTTGGTAAAACAGGGACTTTTACTTTATTTTATTGGCTTGCAATTAGAAGAAGCAACTATGACAATTGCCAAGTTTAGATCGTTAATTATTGTAAATCATCCACAAGAATTAGAATATGAAATATTAGAATCGTTGTTAAGTAGCCACGAAAGTTTAAATATTTATAGGTATAGTTATAAATCGTATTTAAGTTTAGAAAATGTTATTAGTCTTGTTTTGTTAGATAATGAGTATGCCAAATCGTTATCATATCAAATTAAAAGACTAAAAAAAGATATTGATCAGTTGCCAAATAATTCTGCTGAAGAGTTTACAGAGTGTCAACAAAATATTTCTAAAGCATTTAATAAAATTCAAAGTTTAACTATAGCAGAATTAACCAATGTAGACTTAGATTCTAATATGCGTTTAAAGTTAGATGCCGTTTTAGAAGAACTAAGCGATATACTTCATGAAACTTCGTTATCTATTTCAAATACCTATTTTAATCATGCGTATCAACAAACGCAACTGTTAAATTCAACAATATAAAGCGCTATTAATGGTTTTTGAAATAATTCATACTACACGTTATAAATATGAGAACGGAGCTTCTTTTTGCCATAATTTAGCAACCTTAAAACCTAAAAATTGTTTAGGTCAGCAGCTTTTAAATTATAAGTTAAAAATAAGTCCTTCACCTAATGAATTTTCTGAAAGAGTCGATTTTTTTGGAAACACCATAACCCGATTTTCTATACAAGAATATCATGAGGATTTAGAAGTAACTGCCAAAAGCCGTGTGTATAGAAATTATGAAGAACAAGAGCAGATTTTTAAATTAAAACCTTATAAAAAAGTTACTGTAAAACAGACTAAAGAATGGTTAAAAGGTTTTGATAATGAGGTTTTTGAAGCTAAACAGTTTATATTAAAATCGCCGTTAATTTCAATTAATTTGGAAGAAATTAAGGCGTATGCAAAAATTTCATTTAGCGGAAAACGTTCTTTATATGAAGCTTCTTTTGAATTGATGGAGCGTATTTTTACTGATTTTGATTTTGTGTCTGGTTTTACAAGTATTGCCACACCTTTAGATGTTGTTATGAAAGAGAAAAAAGGTGTTTGTCAGGATTTTGCTCAAATAGCTATTGCATGCCTTCGTTCGGTTGGAATTCCAGCCAGATATGTAAGTGGTTATATTGAAACCTTACCACCAGAAGGTAAGGAGAAATTAATAGGAACCGATGCTTCTCATGCCTGGTTTTCGGTTTATATTCCAACTGTTGGCTGGGTAGATTTTGATCCAACAAATAATCAAATTCCAAAAAACCAGCACATTGTGGTTGCACATGGTAGAGACTATTTAGATGTGCCTCCTTTAAAAGGTGTTACCTATAGTTCTGGAAAAAATATAATGGAAGTGTCTGTTGATATTAGACCGGCTAAAGAGTAATAACGTTTCTATTTAATTTTTTTTATTGTTCTTGCGCTACAGGTTTTGTTTTTGAACTATGGTCAGAAATTTTAAAATAATTTTCTTCTAGTTTTTCACCAATTGTTACTAGTTTAGTAATTAAATTACTGATAAAACTTTCAATATTGTCATCAATTTCATCTATTAATTTATACTCAAATTCAGCTTTTAATTTACCAATTAAAAAGACAGGTGAATCTTTCGTTATTTTTTGTGTTTTTGCTAATATGGAAATATTTTTATCAATTTGATTTAAACAATTAATAATTGATCGTGGGCATTCTGAATTTAAAATTAAAAATTCTAATGTTGTAATTTTGGTTGGTGTTTTTTTGTAAAAGCGTCTCATCATATCATATGATGCTACGCATTTTAACAATGTAGACCATTGGTGGTTTGTATCTGCTTTGTTTTTATATAGCTTTTCTTCTGCAGAATAATCACTACATTTTGAATTTATAATGCGTGTTAATTGAAGAGCTCTTTCTAAATAAACACCCAACATTATAATGGCATGAATTTCATCATGTAAAAGAGTGCCTTGAATTTTACTTCTTAATTCGGATGTAAATTGAGTTATCATAGATGTAAAATCATACAATCCATTTTTTACAAATGCTTCAGGAGAATATCCTTTAATACTATGATTTATTCTGTTAAGTGATTCAAAAAGTTCGGTAGAAATAAGATCTCTAGAACTTTTGGCATTTTCATGGGCGCAACTAAAAGAATAAATAATTGAATATTGATTTTCTGGATTTAAACCTACGTTGTATAAAACATCTTCTTCTTTTAGTTTAATGTCTTTATCAACAATTTCATTGTTTGCCATATACATTATAGATCTTAACACAAATTGTCTGGATTGCGACAATTCTGTTGGAGCGTCTAAGGAAGAGAAATAATTAACATTTAAATATCTCGCCAAATGTTCTGAACGTTCTATATATCTTCCCATCCAAAATAGGTTATTTGCTACTCTTGCTAACATATATGCATTTTTATTTTAAAACCCAGGTGTCTTTTGAACCGCCACCTTGAGATGAATTTACTACTAAATTTCCTTTTCTAAGCGCAACTCTTGTAAGTCCTCCTTTTAAAACATAATCCTTATCTTTTCCTAACAAAGTAAATGTTCTTAGGTCAACATGTCTTGGTTCAAACGATTCACTATCCTCAATATAAGTTGGGTGTGTAGATAATGACATGATTGGTTGTGCTATATATTTTCTTGGATTTGCTTTAATGGTTTCCTGTACCTGTTTAATTTCTTCTTTTGTTAATTTGTTTCCAATTGAAATTCCATAACCACCAGATTCATCTACAGGTTTTACCACTAATTTATCTATATTATCTAATACGTAGCTTAATTCGTTTTTTCGGCTACAATGGTATGTGTGAACATTGTTTAAAATTGGGTCTTCACCTAAATAATATTTTATTATTTCTGGCATATATGTATAAATTGCCTTGTCATCAGCAACTCCTGTACCTGGTGCATTTACCAAGCAAACATTTCCTTTTTTGTAGGCTGAAAATAATCCTGGAACTCCTAAAACAGAATCAGCTCTAAATGCTAATGGATCAATAAATAAATCGTCAATTCTTCGGTATATAACATCTACTTTTTCCGGACCGTAAATAGTTTGTTTGTAAACAAAGTCATTTTCTACAAATAAATCTCTACCTTCTACTAAATCAATACCCATTTGTTTTGCCAAAAAAGTATGTTCATAATAAGCAGAATTATAAACTCCAGGAGTAATAATTACGCATACTGGATTGTCTACACCTTTTGGTTTTACAGACTCCATTATTTCTAATAAATTAGCGCCATAATCTACAACCCTTTGTGTGTTGTATTTGTTAAAAACCCCAAACAATGCGTGTTTTACTGCAGTTCTGTTTCCAATTACATAACTTACCCCAGATGGGCATCGAATATTATCTTCTAGAACGTAATAATTGCCATCAGAATGTTTAATTAAATCTGTTCCAGAAATATGATTGTAAATTCCTTCAGGTGGATTTACATCTTTCATTTGTGATAAAAAATTTACAGATGAACTTATGAGTTCTAAAGGAACAATGCCGTTTTTTATAATTTTTTGTTCATGATACAAATCCCATAAAAAAAGATTTAAGGCTTTACTTCGCTGTAAAACACCCGATTCTATAGTTGCCCATTCTTGTTGGTCTATAATTCTAGGAAATAAATCAAAAGGAAAAACGCGTTCTTGAACTTCATTTTCACCATAAACCTGAAAAGTAATTCCTAAGTTAAAAAAGGAATCTTTTGCCTTGTTATTTAGCTGGTCAAATTCAGAAACAGAATGTTGGCTAAATAATTTAAACAGGGTTTTATAAATATCTCTTACTTCATTGTTTTTTATGAATAGCTCATCATAAAAATTTGAATCAAATTCATAAGACGAAAATAGCGGGAGTTTGAGTATGTTTTTCAAATTTCAAATTTTTATAAATGTATAAAATATTTATAAAAACAATGAGATTGTTGAATTTATTTTTTTTAAAATAGAGTATTAATAAAAAATATTTAATAAAATAGTAAAACAATTAAAAATAGTATAATTTAAGGTGTTTAAAAAGTACTGGGTTTGTTTTAAAACTAAAAAAGCACCTGCTTTTTAATTTAATACTTTTTGGTTTTACTAAATTTTTACCAGTTTATAAGTGTCTTTTAAGGCTTCACACACCGAGCATTTATAGTTGCTAGGTAAATTTTCAAACAAAACACCACTTTCTATATTGGCAATTGAGTCGCCATAATCGCTGTCGTAAACTGTCATACATGCTGAGCATTGATATACTTCTTTAGCAGCTTTTGTTTCAGTTGTTTTTTCTTTATCGGTTGCATCGGTTTCTTCACCTAAATGTTCAAAATACAATTTACTTAGTTCCATTAATAAACCAGGTAATTCCATTTTATCAACATCTTGTGCGTATGAAATATATGCCTTGGTATTTGGGTTGAAGTTTTTACAATATAATAAATTGTACGTTGGTCTAATTTGAAAGTCTTTTACTATAGTTGGGACTTTGTTTTTTTCTATAACTGTTGAAGTAAAATACGTTTCTCTATTTTCGCGGTCGTCTATTCCAAAGGTTAAACCGTAAGTACTAATATCGTTTTGGTCAAAGTTGCGGACAATAAATTTTTTCAATTCCAACGCTTCTTTGTCATCTACAGGCAAGTGCCAGTTTAACTCTAAAGAAGAATGACGAACGTTTATACCTTTTCTTCCTAATAATTTTTCTAAACCTAGTTTGTATTTTTTATTTAATCCTTTTATAATAAATGATTTCCAAGGTGTTATACAAATTTTACCAACACGACTTTCTAAACAGAAATCGCAAAATTCTTTTAAAAAGGTTAGGTCATATTCGTTGTTTCTCCAATACAAACCTAACCAATATTCGCTAACACCCATTTTATTCATTCCTTCGTAATAAGGAAAAGGGTGAAAAGGAATGTCTAATTTTGTATCGTAAGTCTTGTTATTTGTTTCAATTTTTTCATTGATTAAATCGAAAAGTAGCTTAATATCGGTGGTTTCTTCATAAAACTCTTCAATAGCTTCAGCAATTTTAGGAATGTCCCAACTGTAAATCAACACAGGGTAATCTACCTCGCCACCCCAATTTGGTAAATTTAAGTTCAGGTACCAATAATCCTCATTTTCTGAAGCGATAAAATTTATTTGTCCATTAAATAAAGGAACCAACTGTTGTTTTGGGTCAGTAATATTTACTTTTAAGGTAGGAGTGTACCTAAATTGCTCTAAAATATATAAATACGTAGAACCTTTTAACCACGCTGTTGAAGGTAAAATATCAGCCGAAACATACGAACAAACAATGTTTTGGTAGTTTCGTTTTAAACTGTTGTCAATAACAAAGTTTGGATATTGATCGGTTATTTCTTTGTTGGTTTCTTTATAAGGAAATAAAATATCTTGACGAGAACCAAATTTAATAGTAGACAAGCCAAGACTTTCAGCCATTTTAATTATTTGTTTTAACTCACCTGGCGATAAAACACCACCTTTAATAAAAATACGTTGCAATTTACTTCTCATAATGCTACTTATTTATTTTTTAATAAAATTTCATGAACCTCTGGTTTGCAACTTCCGCAGCCTAATCCAGCGCCAGTAGATGAGCACAATTCATTAAAATCTTTACATCCTTTTTTTATTTCTTCAATTAAATTTCCATCACCAACCTGACTGCAAGAGCACACTAATTTTCCAATTACAGGAACTGAGTTGCTTTTCCCTCGAAGTAGTTCCGTTCGTTTTTCTGATAGTTCTATTTTATCCTCAATAAAGCGTTTAAATTCGGCAAATTCATTTTTATCACCCATTAAAACAGCACCTAATAATAGGTCGTTTTTAACAATACATTTTTTGTAGAAATGTTGCGAAACATCTTTTAAAATAATTTCTTCATACGAAGGATCATTTTTAGGTGTGCTTACCATACCAATACTACATAAATCAAGGTCTTCAAACTTTAAAATATTCATTAAAACGGAGCCTTTATAAATGCTGTTGTAGTCGCCTAAAATAAACTTTGCAGCAATATCAGCTTGTTGTTCAGCAGCTGAAGTAATTCCAAAAAGTTGATTTTCAAACTCGGCAATTTCACCCAAAGCAAAAATTGTAGGGTCGCTAGTTTGTAAATATTGATTTACAATTACACCTCTTGAGTGGGCTAAGTTAGCACCTCTTGCAAGTTCAATGTTTGGTGAGGTTCCAATAGCATATACAATAGCGTTGGCGTTAATTATTTTACCAGTTTTTAATGAAATTGAAATTCTGTTTGGTGCAATATCATCTTCAAACACCGTACTTACCTCGTTATCAAAATAAATTTGAATCCCTCGTTCTTGTACATTTTCAGCTAATAAGGTACTTGCCACGCGGTCTAGCTGACGTTCCATTAAACGTGGTGCACGTTGTACAATGGTAATGTTTATGTTTTTCTTTTTTAGTGAAGCGGCTAATTCCAATCCTAATAAACCACCTCCAACAATAACTACATGTTGTTCGTTTTCAGGCAATCCAGTTCCTTTTAAATAATTACGAAGATTGTCGGCATCCGATTTGTTTCGCATTGTAAAACGACCAGGTAACTGTAAATGTGCATCTTTAGGAACGAAAGCTCTACTTCCGGTAGCCATTATTAACAAGTCGAAATGATGTTTTACCTTGTTGCTGTCTATAATATATTTTTCTTCAGAATTTACTTTTTCAATTTCAACTCCGGTATGAAGATCTAGTTTTAGTTTTTCAACTTCTCCCTTTTTTAATTTCAAAAGTTGTTCCCAAGTAAGGTCTTCACTTACATATTCGGGAAGTAAAACTCTGTTGTAAAATGGATTTTCTTCTTTTGAAAAAACGGAAATTTCATCAATTTCATTTTGTACTCTGTAGGTGTGAACAAAGCGATAAGCAGCTGCTCCAGCACCAATTACACATATTTTTTGCTTTTCTTTAGTATGTCGTGCCACTTGAACCGCCGCATATTTAAAGTCTGGTTCTTTTGAAACAGGATCAATTAAATTGTTGGTTAAGTTGTTGGCTCTTCCAAAAGTATTCCCTTTAATTTCGCCCCAGTGCATTGGTAAATGAACCACGCCTTCTTTTACGTCAAAACCAAGTTTTACTTTTACGCGTACATTTCCACGATTGTTAGAAATAGTAACAATGTCGCCATTATTAATTTTGCGCTCCATAGCGTCAATTCTATTCATTTCTAAAAATGGCGCAGGAATGTGTGTGTTTAATCGGTTAACTTTTCCGGTTTTAGTTCGGGTATGCCATTGATCTCTAATACGACCTGTAGTTAAAATCAATGGAAAATCTTTTGAAAGTTTTTCAGACTGATTTAAAATATGAGTTGGCGTGTTAAAATGTGCTTTTTTATCAAGAGTTTCAAATTGTCTATCTAGAAAAAGACGAGGTGTTCCAGGGTGTGCCGAATGTGGTACAGGCCATTGAAAACTTCCTTCTTCAATTAATCGAGCGTGTGAAAGTCCCGAAATATTAATATTTGTTCCTTTGGTTAATAAACAATGTTCGTCGTAAACCTGACTAACATTATCGTAATCAAATCCTTGGAAATTCATTTTTTGGGCGAATTTCCATAAAATTTCTGCATCAGGTAAGGCTTCTCCAGGGGCATCAATAACTTTTGGTAAATAACTAATTCTTCTTTCAGAATTAGTCATAGTACCTTCCTTTTCAATCCATCCTGCGGCAGGCAATAATAAATCGGCATACTTTGTGGTTTCAGAATTATGTGAAATATCTTGAACAACCACAAAATTTGCTTTTTTCAAAGCACGTTCTATTTTGTTAGAATCGGGTAAACTTACAACTGGATTGGTACAAATTATCCAAATTGCTTTCAGTTTTCCGCTATCCAAAGCGTCAAACATTTCAGTTGCTGTTAAGCCTGGTTTTGGAGAGATAGGATTACTTCCCCAAAAATTAGCCACATCAATTCTGTCTTGTTCGTTCAATAAGTTTTTATGAGCAGCTAATAAATTTGCCATTCCGCCAACTTCTCGTCCGCCCATTGCGTTTGGCTGACCAGTTAACGAAAATGGTCCTGAACCCGGTTTTCCAACGTGCCCAGTCATTAACGAAAGATTTAAAAGTGCAATGTTTTTATCAACACCAATAACACTTTGGTTCAATCCCATTGTCCACATAGAAATAAATCCAGTGGCTTTTGCAATGTAACCTGCAGCTTTTTTTATGTCATTTAATTCAACCCCGCAAATAGCTGCAGCGTCTTTTAATGATGTTTTATAAACAAGTTCTTTATAATTATCTATACCTGTTGTATGGTGTTTTATAAAGTAATTGTTGATGTTGTTTCTTTCAAATAATCGACGAGCAATGGCGTTGTAAAGAACTACATCGGTGCCCGGATTAATTTGTAAATGTAAATCTGCAATTGAGCTTGTTTGTGTAACTCTAGGGTCAACCACAACAATTTTTATATTCGGATTTTCCTCCTTGTGTTTTTCTAATCTTCTAAATAAAATAGGGTGACACCACGCAGGATTTGCACCCGCAATTAAAAAAGTATCAGCTAGTTCAATATCTTCATAACTAATGGGAACATTGTCGTCGCCCAGTGTTTTTTTGTAGCCAACAACAGCCGAACTCATACAAAGTCGTGAGTTGGTATCAATATTATTTGTGCCAATAAAACCTTTGGTTAACTTATTAACTAAGTAGTATTCTTCGGTTAAACATTGACCAGAAACATAAAAACCAACGCTATCGGGACCGTGTTTATCAATAATACTTTTAAATACCGCTGCGGCTCTGTCAAAAGCAGTATCCCAACTTACACGTTTTAAAGGGTGGTTTTTGCTCCAGCGCATTTCAGGATACAAAATACGATCAGATGTATCTTGTGCTACGTAATTTAAATTCATCCCTTTGGAACAAAGCATCCCTTTGTTTACAGGATAATCTGGATCACCTGTTACAGAAATATTACCATTAGAATCTTGATTAACTAATATTCCACAGCCTACTCCACAATAGGAACAGATAGTTTTATGTGGTTTTGATATTGACATACTTACGTATTTTTAAATGTAATGATACAACAAAAATAATAAAAAATACGTATAAATACGTATATAAATACGTATTTATTTAAATAATTTTTTTGAAGTTCAATTTAAATGAGATTTAATTCCTTGGCTACTGATGAAAGTTCTATTAAATTCTTTACGTCTAACTTCTTCATTAAGTTAAATCGGTGAGTTTCAATAGTTCTTTTGCTTTTATTTAATTCTTCTGAAATTTCCTTATTGGTTTTTCCCAATAAAACTAAATGTAATATTTCAATTTCTCGCTTGGTAAGTGTATGGCTTTCATTGGTTGAAGCTGAATTGGTTTCAGTATTTGTTGCGGTTGGTTGGGTGTCCGACTTTTTAAGTAAGTTGTTAACAATTACGTTGCTAATATCGCCACTAAAATATTTGTCGCCATTATAAACCGTATAAATTGCCTTTAAAATCTCAGCTTTGCTAGAATCTTTTAATAAATAGCCCATTGCCTTAGCATCAATAGATTCTAAGATATATTCTTCCGAATCGTGCATAGAAAGTACAATGGCTTTAATTTTTACGGAGTCTTTATTGATGATTTTTAAAGCTTCAATACCGCTCATTATAGGCATTCTAACATCAATAATAAGAAGATCTGGTTGTTTTTCTTCAACCAATTTAATAGCGTCTAAACCATTAGATCCTTCGCCAATGACAACTAGGTTTTTTTCTTCTTCTAATAAGTATTTTATACCATCGCGCACAATAGCGTGATCGTCTACTAGTACAATTGAAATTTGTTCGTTCAAAATAAGAATGTTTAGTAATACGAAGATACGTATAAAATACGTAATTTAAAACACCTCATTAGTTTTACGTAATGAGGTATTTTTATGGAGGGAGTAATTAAATTTATTATAAAAACTTTGGTTTGATTACAAGCATAACCCAAGCCCAGTTTTGGCTGTTAGCTGCTACGTTTTCAGCTACACCTTTTAGTTCGTACATACCATCGTTTGCGAACATTTGAGAATATCCTGCAACAAGAGTGTATCCTTTGAATTTTTTAGAAAAAACTAAGTCTATTTCTGTTCCTAATGATTTTTCGCCACTAGCTAATTCTTGTTCTCCCGAAAAGTTTAAAGCTTGAACTAGTAAGCTGGCATTGTTTCCAAGGTTGAAATTAGTGCTTGCGTGAATATCAACCAAACCAACTGAATTTGCGTGATTACCTACGTAAAAATAATCCATAACCCCATTAAATTTGTGGTTTGTACCGTATAGAGGGAAGAAAGCTCCGGTTTCTCCAGCTCCACCATCATTTCCGCTAATAATTTCAGTTCCTAATCCAAGAGTTACCTTGTCAGAAGCCTTGTATGAAAAATCTAAACTAGCTAAGTAAGCTCCTTTTACATCAACATCGCCCTGTCTTTTTCCAGATTGAATAAATAGGTTTGCCTCAGCTCCAAATTTTGCTTTTTTGTAAGTTAAATGTGTTCCAATAGTTTGTAAATAACTTACATCACCAGTTTCTTGAAAACCATTATTCATAGCTAATAAACTTCCTGAAAAGGTGTTCCAACTATTTTTTAAATAACCATATTGCATAGTTTTGTAAGAGAAAAACCCAGTAGTTGCATAATTGTTGCCTGCGCTAATAAAACCTGATGGGTTGTTGTAATCTTGATTGAAGGCTAATCCTAAATCAAATAGAAAAGATCCTTTTTTGTGTTTTAAAACAGCTGCATCGTGGTTACGAGCTTGTTGTGTCCAATCTACGCCTCCCATAATTCGTTGATCGTCATACGCAATGGATTGGCGACCTAACTTTACGGATGTGCTAGCGCCTAATTTTAAGTTTGCCCAAGCTTCAAAAATAGCAAATGAATTGTTGTCGTCTTCAGGTTTTAATTGTCTGTTTTCGCCCCAAACCATAACATCTTGTAAGCTTATGTAGGTGTCAAAACCTTCCGATTTGTAACCAAAGTTTAAACGTGCTCTTGTTGAGGTTCCAAAACCTGGTTCAGAAGCGTCAGTAATAATTTCTCCAAAACCATTTCTGTATTCAGTTCTTGGTCGCAATTCACCGTCTAACGAGAATTGAGCGGTGCTGGTAATTGATGTAAAGACAGCTACCGTAAATAGTATAAATTTAAATTTCATATTTGTTCTTTAGGTGACTATTGTTTGTTGTTATTTATCGGCTAAAACCAATTTTGGTTCTTTGTAAGCTTCACTGCTTCCGGTTTCATCTTCTGTTGAGAATTTGATAGCTAAGGTGATTACTGAAGTAACAACAATTAAGCCTCCAATGATGAAAAATCCACTTGATACTGCTGAAGAAGAAGCGGCAGATTGTGCTGCTTGAATGGCTTCGGCACCTAAACCTTCGTTGGCTACAATTGCTGCTTTTTCGGCAACTGCAGATTTTGATTTTAACAACATAGCTGCTAAAAATGCACCAACATTTCCGCCGGCACCAACAATGCCAGAGATGGAGCCTATGGCTTTTTTATTAATAAATGGAACTACAGAGAATGTTGCACCTTCAGCCATTTGTACCGTTAAGCTAAATGCAACTAAAAATGCAATGGCTACAGATAATATGTTGATGCTGGAAAAAGTAGCTAACATAATACCTTCTATGGCTAGAATGGCAGCTAAAAATAATACGCGACCTCTTAAACCAAATTTCTTTCCAAAACGGTCTCCAAAAAAGCCACCTAACGTTCTTGCAAAAATGTTCATCAAAGCAAATGATAGTACAATATTACCTGCGGTAACTCTTTCTAGTTGAAAAGTGTTTTGTAGGTAATCGTCCATTGTTCCGTAAACTGTTAATTCAATTCCAAAACAGGCTGCGTATACTACAAATAAAATCCAAACTCTGTAATCTTTTAAAACTTCTAAAAACCCAACCTGATCTTTTTTAGAAACTGAAAGTTCTCCTTTTTCTCTTAATTCTTTAAAGTTTCCGTTAGGAGTGTCTTTTGTGAAGAAAAAGTACACAATTCCCATAATAAAACAAGTAACTCCGGCAATTACCATTGAGTATCTCCAAGCATCAGTTTCAGCAATTCCAAAGCTAACAACAGCTGCTGCAATAATTGGCATTCCAAGTCGGTTAGCGCCACCACCTAAATTTCCCCAACCTGCAGAAGTAGCATTAGCTGTTCCAACTACGTTAGGAGCAAACATAATAGAGGTGTGTACCTGCGTGATTACAAAAGATGCGCCAATAAAACCAATAAATAATCGGCAAATTAAAAATTGCAAGGGTGTTTGCGAGAAACCTATTAATATTACAGGTATGGCTCCAAGAGTTAATAACCAGGTGTAAACCAATCTTGGACCGTATTTGTCGCAAAGTTTACCAATAAGTAAACGCGCAAAAACAGTTCCTGTAACCGCTAAAATAATGGAATTCCATTTTTGATCAGGTGTTAATCCTAAATCTCTTACTACATCGGGCATAAAAGGTACAATACCAAACCATGCAAAAAAGCAAAGAAAAAATGCTATGGAAGTAATCCAAAAGGTTCTAGTTGCAATGCTTTTAAAATTTAATAATTCTAATTTTGTCGACTTTTCTAGTTTAATTGTTTTCATAATGCTAAAGTTTTACGAAACAAAAGTAAGTATAAATACGTAATTAAAAAATAAAAACTACGTAATTTACGTAGTTTTTATGAATCATATAATTTTTTACGAATTCAATTTTGAATAACTGAAAAAACAAAAGAATAATTTTATATATCGTTAAAATTTAAAAAGAGCCATTCAATACGCGTTGAATTTCTTCATCTAAAAATGCGCTATGTTCTGCAACAACATCACCAATAACAATAATTCCTGGAGAAGTATAGTCTATTTTATCAATAACGTTTTTGTAGTTGTTGATGGTTTCAATAGAGATGGATTCGTTTGGAAGTGATCCATTTTGAATAATTGCAAATGGTGTATGTTTGTGTCTAAATTTTTTGATTTCAGTAATTATTAGTGAAAAATTACGTAGTCCCATTAATATGACTAAAGTAGCAGAGGATTGAGCACCCAAAGAAATATCTTTTGAAATTTCTCCGTTTGAAGTTGTTCCTGTAATTACCCAAAAACTTTCGTTTACATTTCTTTTTGTAAGTGGTATTCCTTGTAATGCAGGTACTGCCAATGCGCTGCTTATGCCTGGAACAATTTCAGTTTCAATTGTGTATGATTCTACAAAGTCAATTTCTTCACTTCCTCTTCCAAAAACAAATGAATCACCGCCTTTTAAACGTACTACATGTCCATATTTAAAGGCTTTGTCAACCAGCAGTTGGTTTATTTCATTTTGATTAAAAGCGTGGTTGTTAAATCTTTTTCCTACATATAATGTTGGGGTATTTTTTTTTGCGTAGGCTAAAATTTCTTTGTTTACAAGTGCATCATATAAAATAAAATCTGCTTGCTCTATGGCTTTAATAGCTTTTAAAGTAATTAAATCTTTGTCTCCTGGTCCTGCACCTACTAAGGTTACTTTTGGATTGTTTTTTATAGTGTTCATTCCTTGTTTTTTAAGTGCTTAAATTGATTTATGGCAAAAATACGTAAAATATTTTAAAAATACGTAGTTATATTAAGTAAAAATACGTAGTTTTGTCAAATGATACTTAAATTTTAATAGTATGAAGACAATTTTAGTTATAGGAAATGGAATGGTAGGTTACAAATTTTGTGAAAAATTAGTGGCTAAAGAAGCAGCCAAGAATTTTAAAATAATCGTTTTTGGTGAAGAAAAAAGACCTGCGTACGATCGCGTTCATTTAAGTGAGTTTTTTCAGAATGGTGATGCAAAGGCATTGGAAATGGCACCGCGTTCTTGGTATGAAGAAAATAATATTGAGTTAATTACCAGTGAACGTGTTACGGATATTCATAGAGCTTCAAAAACCATATCTACAATTAATGAAAAAACATATTCATACGATTACCTAGTAATGGCAACAGGATCTTCACCTTTTGTTCCTTCAATAAAAGGAATTGAAAAGAAAGGGGTTTTTGTGTACCGAACTATTGAAGATTTGGAGGGGATGATGAGTTATGCTGCTGAACTTAAAAAGAAAAACTCTGAAGCAAAAGCTGCCGTTTTAGGGGGTGGTTTGTTAGGGTTAGAAGCTGCAAAGGCTGTTATGGATATGGGTTTAGAACCTCATGTTGTTGAGTTTGCAACTAAATTAATGCCAAGACAGTTAGATACGCGTGGTAGTAATGTGTTGAAAAACAAATTAGAAACTATGGGTATCAGTATTCACTTGTCTAAAGCTACCAATAAAATTTTGGGAGATGATGCTATTACGGGAATGGAGTTTGGTGAATACGATAAAATTGATGTGGAAATGTTGGTGGTTTCAGCCGGAATTAAACCACGTGATGAACTAGCTAAAACATGTGATTTGGCAATGGGTGTTCGTGGAGGTGTTATTGTAAATAATAAAATGCAAACCAACGACGAGTCTATTTTTGCTATTGGTGAAGTTGCTTTATATAATAATATGATTTACGGGTTGGTTGCTCCGGGCTACGAAATGGCTGATGTTGCTGTCGATCAAATTTTGGGTAAAACCGAAACTTTAATGAGTGCAGATATTGATATGTCAACAAAACTAAAATTAATAGGTGTTGATGTGGCAAGTTTTGGTGAGCCTTTTATGCCTGTTGAAAAAGGATATTCAATCTTGTTTGAAAACAAAACAAAAGATTTATATAAAAGAATTAACGTTAGTCATGACGGAAAAAAATTATTAGGAGGAATTTTAATTGGCGATGCGTCTGATTATAATATGTTTCACCAAATATATTTAAACGGACTACCAATTCCTGAAGATGCAGAAGAGTTAATTATTGGTAGTAGAGGTGAAGGAGGTAAGTCGTTTGGAAGTGCTATGGATATACCTAATGCTGCGCAGGTTTGTTCTTGTGAAAGTGTTACCAAAGGTGCTATTTGTGGTGCTATAAAAGATGATGGTTGCAATAGTTTAGAAGAAGTAATTGCCAAAACAAAAGTAACAACTGGTTGTGGAGGTTGTAAACCAATGGTGGTTGATTTAGTGAATCAAACCTTAAAATCATTGGGTAGAGAGGTAAAAGAGAATATTTGTGAGCATTTTGAATATACACGTCAGCAGTTATACGGCATATTAAAAGTTAAAAAAATTACCACTTTTGATGAGGCAATTGATACTTGTGGAAAAGGTGATGGATGTGAAATTTGCAAACCTTTAGTTGCTTCTATTTTTGCGAGTTTGTACAATGATACGCCTAATAAAGAGGAAGTTATCCAAGATTCAAACGATAAGTTTTTAGCGAATATTCAACGTAACGGTACATACTCTGTAGTGCCAAGAATTCCTGGTGGAGAAATTACGCCAGATAAATTAATCGTAATTGGTCAGGTAGCTAAAAAATACAATTTGTATACAAAAATTACAGGTGGTCAACGTATCGATTTATTTGGAGCGCTATTAAATGATTTACCTGCTATTTGGAAAGAGTTAATTGATGCAGGTTTTGAAAGTGGTCACGCTTACGGAAAATCGTTGCGTACAGTTAAAAGTTGTGTAGGTTCATCTTGGTGTAGATATGGTATGGACGAAAGTGTTGGCTTTGCCATTGAATTAGAGAACAGGTATAAAGGATTGCGTTCTCCACATAAAATAAAAGGAGGTGTCTCAGGTTGTATTCGCGAATGTGCCGAGGCTCGAGGTAAAGATTTTGGTTTAATAGCTGTTGAGGGAGGCTGGAACCTATATGTTGGTGGTAATGGTGGTGCTACTCCAAAACACGCATTGTTATTGGCAGAACAGATAGATAATGAAACTGTTATCAAATATTTAGACCGTTTTATGATGTATTATATTAGAACTGCGGCTCCATTAATGCGAACTTCAACTTGGGTTGAAAAATTAGATGGTGGTATTGAAGAACTTAAAAATATTGTAATAAACGACAGTTTAAATATTGCTGCAGAGTTAGAAGCTGAAATGCAAGGGTTAGTTGATGCTTACGAATGTGAATGGAAACAAGCTATTGAAAATGAAGATATTGTGGCTAAATTTAGGCATTTTGTGAATTCTCCAGATACCGATGACAATATTGTTTTTGTGCCAATGCGTGAACAATTACATCCTTCGGCTTGGGATTAAGATTTTGTAATAAATGAATCTGATAAAAATATTGAAGCAATTAACTTAAATAAACTACAATGGAAACAATTGAGCCAAAATATAAAACAGTAAAAGAAAGTGAAGTTACAACTTGGTTTAAGGCTGCTCCTGTTGACGCTTTTGCAAAAGATGGTGGCGTTTGTGTAAAATATAAAGACAAGCAAATAGCCGTTTTTAACTTTCAACGTAGGGGTAAATGGTATGCTTGTCAAAATCTTTCTCCATATAAAAAAGAGAATGTATTGTCTCGAGGAATGATTGGAGATCAAAACGGTATCCCTAAAGTTGCTTGTCCGCTGCATAAAAAAACTTTTTCTTTAGAAACAGGTGAAAATTTAAACGGAGATTTAGCTGCTATTGCAACTTATCCGGTTAAAATTGAAGACAACTTTGTGTATATCGGATTTTCTGAATAGATTTGGTTTTTTATTCAACCAAGATGCAATCAGAAAAATTCAATAAAGCAATAAAATTATTTGATGAAGCAAATTCATCAGATCCAAATACAGAAAATTTTGAAGGAAAGGAATTTCCAAAGGAATTATTATATGCGATGAGAATGACGGAGCAGTTGAATAAATTTGCTCCAAATTCATCTGAAGCATTACAATTAACGGTTCGTTGTCAGCATATTTGTAGATGGGAAATTCCACGTGATTCATATGAAATGAATCGTGTTGGTTACTTAAAATGGCGACAAGATTTAAAAGATTTTCACGCTAAAAAAGCTTCAGAAATTTTAAAAAGCGTTGGTTATGATGCGCAAACAATTGCTGATGTTGAATTTTTATTGTTAAAAAAACAATTGAAAAAAAATGCTGATACACAAACGCTAGAAGATGTAGTTTGTTTGGTGTTTTTAGAATATTACTTTTTAAAATTTTCAGAAAAATATTCAGAAGAAAAACTGATTGATATTGTTCAAAAAACCTGGAAAAAAATGTCGGAAAAAGGACATAAAGCAGCTTTAGAATTAAAATTGACTGATACGGCATTGGCTTTAATTACAAAGGCCTTGAGTTAAATTTAACAACTTTTTATGGGTAAAGAAAGCAATAGCATTTCAATAGATAATTCTACCTTTTTAAAATTTAGAAGGTTGTATTTATTGGCTTTTTTGCTTATTGCAGCATCTATTGTTATTGCTCAAATATTAATTCAAAAACACTTAAATTCTCAATTAAACGATTCTCGAATTGTAAATATTGCTGGTAGGCAGCGTATGTTGAGTCAAAAATTGGTAAAAGAAGTATTGTATTTAAACAATGCTACAACCAAAAAAGAGCGTTTAGAACATGTAGCAATTATTAAAAAAGACAACCAAACTTTTTTAAATGCTCATGTTAGTTTTCAAAACGAATTTAGTGAACTTCGAAATTTAATTCGTTCAAATCAAGAATTTCAACAGTTATTTAATCAGGTTGAAAAAGATCACAATCAAATTGTAACAATTTGCAATAGTATTTATACAATTGTTGTTGAAAATACTCAAGATTCAGCGTTGTTAATAGATGATAAATTAAATGAATTAGAACTTGTTGAGGGCAGTTTTTTACATAAAATGGACGAGATTGTGTTTAAATACGATGCAATAAGTCAGCAAAAAGTAGCCAAATTAAAGCAAAAAGAATACATTTTATTACTTATTTCGTTACTTATTTTATTGTTTGAAATATTATTTTTATTCAAACCTATTTCAATTCATATAAAAAAGGTAATAGGTGATTTGGTGCTTGCGCGAAAAGAAGCTCAAACAAAAGCTCAAAAAATAGAAGAATTATATATTGCCAAAGAAGCATCATTACAAGAATTACAAGGGTTAAATTATGCGTTGGATAATGCGGCCTTGTTTGCAAGTATAGCCCAAGATGGTACTGTTGTGCATATGAGTAAAAAATTTAACACTTTGTTGGGTGTTGAAAAACAAGAAGTGCAGGAGCAATTTGAAGAATTGTTGCAATTAGAGATAGGAGAACAGCAAACCATTAAAGAATTATTAAAAGGAAAACGACATTCTATTTGGGTGGGCGAATTGCAGGTACTTACCAAAAATAGCGAAAAATTGTGGTTGGAAATGTCAATTATTCCAATGAATCAGTTAAACTCAAATCAGAGAGTGTTGGTGTTGTGCAATGATATTACCCGACGAAAAGAATCGCAAAAAGTGATTGACTCGTTAAATGAACGACGATTCCAAGAGCAGGTAGATCTTCAAAAAAATCAGGCTAGCCAAATTGTTGAAGCGCAAGAAGAAGAACGAAAAAGAATTGCAAAAGATATTCATGACGGAATTGGTCAAATGTTAACAGCGCTAAAATTTAACATAGAATCTATAAATGCTGAAAATCCTGAAGCTACCTCACAAAAAGTTGCACGATTAAAAGATCTGCTAGGTAATTTAATAAAGGAGGTACGTACAGTTACTTTTAATTTAACACCATCAGAATTAATAGATTACGGTATAGTACCTACCATTCAAAAATTAGCAGATAGGCTTTCAGAGTTGACAGGTAAAATGGTATTGTTTGAAAATAAAACCAATTTTAAAGGTAGATTCGATTCTTTAGTTGAAACCAATTTGTATAGGGTTGTACAAGAAGCAGTTAACAACGCCTTAAAATATGCAGAATCAAATTATATTTTAATATCCATCAGTCATTCAGATCAGTTGTTAAGCATTGTTATAGATGATAATGGTAAAGGATTTGATCCTCAAAAATTAACAGCAACCAAAAGCGAAAGCGGAATGGGATTGTTCTTTATGAAAGAGCGAATTAACTACATAAACGGTAGGATTTTTATTAATAGTGAAAAAAATAATGGAACTCGTATTACAATTAATGTAAATCTGCCAAATTCATAAAAAAACTAGTAAGGTTGCATTTTAAAATTGTATTGTATTATATTTGCCGTTAAGTTCATAAACATTTCAATTAGTTATTAAGAAAGGCAGAGGGAATAGACCTGTTGAAGCCTTAGCAACCCTTTAAAACTAAAGAAGGTGCTACGTTCTACCATATTTTATGGACAGATAACATACATACTTAAAAAGTATCACTTCTTAATAACTTCCAAAAAATAATGTTTATGTAAAAATTTTAAAATGGAAGACATCAGAAAAATATTACAACATAAAATTTTAGTGCTTGATGGTGCTATGGGAACTATGATTCAACAGTATAAATTTACTGAAGAAGATTATAGAGGTGAAAAATTTAAAGATTTTCATATTTCAGTAAAAGGAAATAATGATATGCTTTCTATAACTCAGCCTGAAGCTATTAAAGAAATTCACGCAAAATATTTGGAAGCAGGTGCTGATATTATTGAAACCAATACTTTTTCAAGTACTACCATTGCAATGGCAGATTATGAAATGGAAAATTTTGTGTATGAATTAAATTTTCAGTCGGCAAAAATTGCAAAGGAAGTAGCAGATGAATTCACTAAAAAAGACCCAAGTAAACCTCGTTTTGTAGCAGGTTCAATTGGGCCAACAAATAGAACAGCAAGTATGTCGCCCGATGTAAATGATCCAGGTTTTAGAGCTGTAACTTTTGATGATTTACGAATTGCCTACAAACAACAAGTTGAAGCATTAATTGATGGAGGAGTTGATTTATTATTGGTGGAAACCGTTTTTGATACTTTAAACGCAAAAGCAGCGCTTTTTGCCATTGAAGAGGTGAAGGACGAGCGAAATATTGATATTCCAATTATGCTAAGTGGTACAATTACCGATGCTAGTGGAAGAACTTTATCTGGGCAAACCGCCGAAGCATTTTTAATTTCAGTAGCTCATATTCCTTTATTAACCGTTGGTTTTAATTGTGCCTTAGGTGCCAAACAATTAACACCACATTTAGAAGTATTGGCAAAAAATTCAAATTTAAAAATATCTGCGCATCCAAATGCAGGTTTGCCAAATGCTTTTGGCGAATATGATGAATCACCAGAAATGATGGC
>NZ_JBFHHX010000033.1:0-27719 GCF_041596795.1 Lutibacter sp. | reverse complement strand
TTTTTCAAGAATTTCTTTACAACTTGCTTCACTAAAATCTTCATTTTCATTATTTTCATCTTCACAAATTGTAAAATTTTCTAACAATTTTGTTTCAAATTTTTTATTCTTTTTTAAAGCTGTAATACTTTTATGTATTACTATTTTCTTTAACCAAGCTCCAAATGTTACATTTCCAATAAATGAATCTAATTTTGTGAAGGCAGCCAAAAAAGATTCCTGCATAATATCTTCAGCTTCAAAACTATTATTTACAATTCTAATAGCAGTGTTATACATAGCTTTATAATACTGTTTGTAAACAGTAAATTGTGCATTTGTATCGCCTTTTTTACAAAGCTCAAGCAGTTGATTAATATGTTGAATTTCTGTTTTCAAAAATAGATTTCTAATTAAAAGACAGTGCAATAATTAAACTGTTACACTTTTAGTTAAATTTATAAAAAATAGAAGGTGTTATTCTTAATTTTGGCATAACAATTGAAAAATAATAGTAGTACGTGTTAAATTTAATGTTTTACAGTGCTGATAATCAATTAAATAAATGAATTTAAAATTTGTTATTTACTTTTTTTTAAAGATATAAATGACAAAATGACTAATTATATACTATGGGTAATTCAAAATTTTTAAAACTGGACAATCTGTCATTAGATCAAATTTTAGATGATGATGCTGATTTAATACCATTAATGACTCCAGAAGATGAAGAAGAAATAAACAAGGAAGATGTTCCTGAAATTTTACCAATATTGCCATTAAGAAATACGGTATTGTTTCCAGGAGTTGTAATTCCGATAACTGCAGGTAGAGACAAATCTATTCAGTTAATAAAAGAAGCGAATAAAGGAAATAAAATTATTGGAGTTGTAGCTCAAAAAAATGAAGCTATTGAAGATCCAACAGTAAATGATATTCATAAAGTTGGTACAGTTGCCGTAATTTTAAGAATGTTAAAAATGCCTGATGGAAATACAACCGTTATTATACAAGGTAAAAAGCGTTTTGAAATTGATACAATTGTACAAGAAAAACCATATTTTCAGGCAACAACAAAGGCGTGTTTAGAAGATAGAAGTCAGGAAAAAGATGTTGAGTTTGATGCAATAATCGATTCCATTAAAGATATGGCAATTAGAATTATTAAAGAAAATCCAAATTTACCTACTGAAGCTACTTTTGCTATTAAAAATATTGAAAGCAATCCTTTTTTAATCAATTTTGTTTCGGCAAATATGAATTTAAATGTAGAGGAGAAGCAAGAATTGTTAGAAACTAATAATTTAAAAGATAGAGCTTTACTTACGTTAAAAAAGATGACTGCAGAGTTACAACGTTTGGAATTGAGAAATGATATTCAGTCTAAAACTAGAACGGATATGGATCAACAACAACGTGAATACTATTTGCATCAACAATTAAAAACCATTCAAGAGGAATTAGGTGGAGTTTCTTATGATGAAGAATTAGAAGAAATGAAAGCTCGTTCAAAATCTAAAAAATGGTCTCCACAAGTTCAAGAAATTTTTGATAAAGAATTAGGGCGTTTGCAACGTATGAATCCGCAAGTTGCAGAATATGGCGTGCAACGTAACTATTTAGATTTGTTATTAGATTTACCTTGGAATGAATATTCTGAAGATAAATTTGATTTAAAACGCGCTCAAAAAATATTAGACCGAGATCATTTTGGATTAGAAAAAGTGAAAGAACGTATTATTGAGCATTTGGCGGTATTAAAATTAAAAGGTGATATGAAATCGCCAATAATTTGTTTATATGGTCCTCCAGGTGTTGGAAAAACATCTTTAGGAAAATCAATTGCAGAATCTTTAGGTAGAAAATATGTGCGTATGTCATTAGGTGGTTTGAGAGACGAAGCTGAAATTCGCGGACATAGAAAAACCTATATTGGTGCAATGCCAGGAAGAATTATAAAAGATATTAAAAAAGCAGGAACTTCTAATCCAGTTTTTGTGTTAGATGAAATTGATAAATTAGCTTCATCTAGCCATAATGGAGATCCTTCATCAGCAATGTTAGAGGTTTTAGATCCTGAGCAAAACACCACTTTTTACGATAATTATTTAGAGGTAGATTACGATTTATCTAAGGTATTATTCGTTGCAACTGCAAACAGTTTAAGTACTATTCCTTGGGCCTTAAAAGATAGAATGGAAATTATAAATGTGTCTGGTTATACTATTGAAGAAAAGGTAGAAATAGCTAAACGCCATTTATTACCAAAGCAATTAATAGAACACGGTTTAACAACAGAACATTTACAAATTGGAAAACGTGAGTTAGAAAAAATTGTAGAAGCATATACAAGAGAATCGGGTGTAAGAGGTTTAGAAAAGCAAATTGCTAAAATGGTGCGTTATGCGGCTAAATCAATTGCAATGGAGGAAACTTATGAGCCAAAAGTCTCTATTGAAATTATAGAAAAAGTTTTAGGTCCTTCGCATTTAGAGCGTGATAAATACGAAAGTAATGATGTTGCTGGTGTTGTTACAGGTTTAGCTTGGACAAGTGTTGGTGGTGATATTTTGTTTATAGAATCTATTATTTCTAAAGGAAAAGGAAACTTATCAATTACTGGAAATATTGGAAATGTAATGAAAGAATCTGCTACAATTGCAATGGAATATATTAAAGCAAATGAAGTAGATTTTGGTATTAAAGCAGAATGGTTAGAAAATTATAAACTACATATGCATATACCAGAAGGTGCAACTCCTAAAGATGGACCAAGTGCTGGTATTGCAATGCTAACTTCTATGGTTTCAGTATTTACACAACGTAAAGTAAAACCAAAATTAGCAATGACAGGTGAAATTACTTTGCGTGGAAAAGTGTTACCAGTTGGTGGTATTAAAGAAAAAATATTAGCCGCAAAGCGTGCAAATATTAAAGAAATAATTTTATGTAAAGAAAATGAAAAGGATATTTTAGAAATTAAAGAATCTTATTTAAAAGGATTAACATTTCATTATGTAACTGAAATGAAAGAAGTGATTGAACTGGCGTTAATGAAACAAAAAGTAAAAAATCCTAAAAAGTTATAAATATTATAATATAAAAAGCCTTCAGTATTCTGAAGGCTTTTTTTTTGTATAAATAAAGCTGTTTTTAATTTTAATTGTTAAATTCGGTATACTAAATTTTGAATAAAAAGGTAAAAATGATTTTAAAATTCCTCAAGCTTCTATTTTCCTTAATTTTTGTTTTTTGTGTAATTAATTTGGCAGTTTGTCAAGAGAAAAATAATCAAATATTAAAGGTTGGTGTTTATGACAATCCTCCAAAATTATTTTTAAATTCAAATGGTAAGCCTGTTGGGTTTTTTATTGATATTACGAATGAAATTGGAAAAGTAGAAAACTTACGGTTAGAGTATATTTATGATACTTGGGATAATTTATACAAAAAGTTACAAACCGGTGAAATAGATATATTACCTGATATGGTATATTCTGAAGAACGAGATTCCATTTTTACTTTAAATAAATTACCGGTATTAAACTCTTGGTTAGAGTTTTTTTCGCGAAGTGAACTAAAGTTAAATTCTATTTTAGATTTAGAGAATAAAAAAATTGGTGTTTTAAAAGGTTCAATGCAAGAGGACTTAATGAAAAATTTTTCAGTAAATGAACTCAATATTTCTTTTGAATTAGTCACTTTTAAAGATTACTCAACATCAGTAAAGGCTCTAAAAAATAATAGCATTGATGCTATTTTAGCAGATCGTTTTTTTGGATTTTCTAGCTTATTTGATAAAAGTATAAAATCTACAGGAATAATATTAAGACCATCTAGTTTATATTATGGTTTTACTAAAAATAAGCATAATGCTGTAGTGGAGATTTTTGACAAAAATATCTCACGTTTAAAAAATAACTCAGAATCTTACTATTATAAATCTTTATTTTATTGGTTAGATAAAAACTTTAAAACTGGAATACCAGAGAATTTAAAATTATTAATTTCGGTTGTAATTTTAGTTTTAATAATTAGTATGTTTTTTACTTTTTTGTTACGCAAAAGAGTAAAAGATAAAACAAATGAACTATTAACAGCTAAAGAGAAAGTAGAAGAAAGCGAAAAAAATTATAAAAAACTAGTAGAAACAATGCCTGATGGAGTATATAAAAGCACCCATGATGGTAAATTTGTAGAAGTGAATCCGGCAATGGTTAAAATGCTGGGCTATAACTCTAAGGAAGAATTACTAGCGTTAGATATTATAAATGACCTTTATATTGAAAGTTCGGTTAGAGATAATATAATTTTAGATGAATTAAATATAGAATTAGGCGTATTTCAGGTAAGAAAAAAAGATGGATCTTTTATTTGGGTGGAAGATCACGGTTGGTATTCTTTAAATGAAGCTGGGGAAATTATATTTCATGAAGGTATTATGAGAAATATTACTGACCGTAAAAAATCTGAAATTGAATTGGTTGAAGCAAAAGAACGTGCAGAAGAATCGGATCGTTTAAAATCTGCTTTTCTTGCTAATATGAGCCATGAAATTAGGACACCAATGAATGGGATTTTAGGTTTTTCAGAATTATTAGAAACACAAAATCTTTCAATTGAAAAACAACAAAAGTATATCAATATCATTAAAAAAAGTGGTACTCGAATGTTAAATATAATTAATGATATTATTAATATTTCAAAAATAGAATCAGGACAAATGAAGGTAGTGATTGATTCTACAAATGTTAATGAACATATAGAATATATTTATAATTTTTTTAAACCTGAGATTGAAGGAAAAGGAATTGCTTTTTCAATTGAAAGTATACCGTCATCAACTGAAAATATTGTGTTTACCGATAGTGAAAAAGTATATGCGGTATTAATAAATTTGGTAAAAAATGCTTTAAAACACACAGAAAAAGGATTTATTAAAATTGGATGTTGTAAAAAAGGGGATTTTCTGGAGTTTTTTGTAAAAGATACTGGAATTGGTATTCCAAAAGATAGAATGGAAGCCATATTTGAAAGGTTTGTTCAGGCAGATATTTCTAACAAAATGGCACGACAAGGAGCTGGGTTAGGGTTGTCTATTTCTAAAGCCTATGTTGAAATGCTAGGAGGAAAAATATGGGTAAAATCTGAAGAGCAAAAGGGAAGTGTTTTTTATTTTACAATTCCTTATAAAACAGAAGCAATTAAGGAAGATAATTTTAAATCTAAATTAGATTTGCCTACAGCAGAAGGTTTAATTCGTAAACTAAAAATTTTAATAGCGGAAGATGATGAGGCATCAGCAATGTTAATATCAATTGCTGTTGAAGAATTTGCTAATGAAATATTAATTACCAAAAATGGAGTGGAAGCCGTTGAAGCTTGTAAAAACAATCCAGATATTGATTTAGTATTAATGGATATTCAAATGCCTGAACTGAATGGCAATATGGCTACAAAAACAATTCGTACATTTAATAAATCGGTTCTTATTATTGCTCAAACAGCATACGCTTTAGTTGGAGATAAAGAGAAATTAATGGCTAGTGGTTTTGATAATTATATTACCAAACCAGTTGACATTGAAGAGTTAAAAAAATTAATTATTAACTATTTTAAAAAGGATGTTTAAAATTGGTTTAGAAATTTCTCACATCTATAATTCTACCGTTTTTTAGTACACCAGAAACATCTAATTGATAAATTTTTTCAGCTACTTGTTTTGGCGTTGATAATCCACCGTTTTCATAAAAATCTATAAAGCGTTGTACCGATTTAAAGTTTTCTTTTGGTGTATTTCTTGCTTTTGCCTGCATTTCGGTATCTACAATTCCTGGATATAAAGAAACTATTTTTACACCATTTTTCATTTCTTTTTGTTCTTTAGAAACTACTTTTGTCATCATATCTAATCCGGCTTTAGAAGCGCAATACATTGTCCAACTTTCATATGGATTTACAGCTGCACCAGATGAAATATTAACAATTTTCTTTTTACAATTAAACTCTTTAGAATGTTTAATAAATAGTGAACTTATAATTAAGGGAGCAGTTAAATTAACCTGAATTGTATAGCTTATATTTTCTGGTTCAATATTTTCAAGTGTATTTACAGTTCCTAAATTACCAGCATTATTAAATAAAGTTAAAATTGCGGTATTTGATTTATCTAAATGAGAAAAGATTTCTTTAATTGTTTTTTCAATTTGATTTACATCACTAACATCGCATTGATATTGCTCAACGGCATATTCTTTTTTTAAAATAGTTCTTGAAATTGATATAACTCTATATCCATTTTTATGATATTCTTCTGCAATACCGTGACCTAATCCTCTACTTCCTCCAGTTATAATTACAATTTTTTCCATATTTAAAATTATCGTTTAATTGTTATTTCGTACATGGTAATCCAATCTTGTACACTTATTTTTTTTAGTAATTCTGCAATTAATTCAAAGGGAATTTCTTCTGGCTTTTTAAACCGAATGCAGCCTTTACCCATATCTAATTTACGTTTGCAATGTTTTGGATATTCGGCAGTAAACCAGTTATAAATTTCTTTATTTGCATATATACCTGAATGATAAAGCGCAATAAAATTTTTTTGTGATGCAATACTTGCAAAAGGTAAAGGTAAATTTGTATTGCAATGATAACCTTTAGGGTAAATGCTTTTTGGTACAACATAACCAATCATTCCATAGTTCATTTGCTCTTCAAAACCTTTTGGTATATTTTCTAAAATAGTCTGTCTTAATTTATTAAAATAAGGAATTCTATCTGCAGGAATTTTAGAGATATACTCTTCTGGTGTTTGTGCATTAATTTGCATAAAAGTTAATTTTGATAAACTAATATACTAAATTATTTGTAGATTTTTTTAGCCGCATTCCAAAATACATCCATTTCTGTTAAAGACATATCGTGTAAAGATTTACCAAGGTTTTTAGCTTCTTTTTCAAGATGTTGAAATCGGTTTATAAATTTTTTATTGGTTCGTTCTAAAGCATTTTCAGGATTTACTTTTATAAAGCGAGCATAGTTGATGAGTGAAAATAAAACATCGCCAAATTCAGCTTCAATAGCATCGGTATTTCCTTTTATAATTTCGGCATTTAATTCTGCTAATTCTTCTTGTACCTTTTCCCAAACTTGTTGAGGTTCTTCCCAATCAAATCCAACACCAGCAACTTTATCTTGAATTCTAGTTGCTTTTACAACTGCTGGTAGTGAAACTGGCACACCTTCTAAAACCGAATCTTTTCCTTCTTTTAGTTTTAGTTTTTCCCAGTTTTGTTTTACTTGTTCTTCATTTTCCACTTCAACATCACCATAAATATGCGGATGACGATAAATTAATTTTTCTGAAATTGATTCTGCAACATCAGCAATATCAAAAGCATCTGTTTCAGAACCTATTTTAGCATAAAAAACTATGTGCAATAAAACATCACCCAATTCTTTTTTAATTTCTTGTAAGTCATTATTAAGAATAGCGTCGCCTAATTCATAGGTTTCTTCAATAGTTAAATGCCGAAGTGATTGAAATGTTTGTTTTTGGTCCCAAGGACATTTAGAACGCAACTCATCCATAATGTCTAATAAACGACCAAATGCCTGAAGTTGCTGTTCTCTAGTATGCATTATTCTTCGGTTGTTTCTTCTTCAACTTCTTGTATAGTAGAAAAATCGAAATTTTTTGAAGCTAATAAATTATACCATTGTAATACTTTTTTAATGTTTGAAGCGTATACGCGCTCTTCATCAAAATTTGGAAGTATTTCTCTAAAGTATGAAGTTAAAACTTTACCACTTTCTTTTGGGCTTAAAGCTTCTTTACCATTTTCTTTTTCAGCAATAGCTTTAAAAACAATACGTAATGGAATTTCTTCTTCATAAGTATAAATTGCAATTTCATTTAATGCACTTATGTTTTGAGCAGCTGTAACAGGTGTTTTTTTACCATCTAGCAATGATTCTACTATAATACCGCTTTTAGATTGTGCTTTAATTTCAAACAATCCTGGTTTACCATTTATGGCAACAATGTTTTTTAATTCCATTTATTTATTATTTTTTTATTTAAACGTTTAAAACGTTAAGTATTTTTTTTAACTTATAATTATTTCTCTTTCGAGGATTATGGGGCTTTATTTTCTTTTTATTGAAGGAAATACCATTCTGTAATCAGAATTTACTTTTCCTTTTGAAATATTTTCTAGTTTCTTTTTTAATAATCGTTTTTTTAATGATGAAATTTTATCGATAAATAAAACACCTTCAATATGGTCGTACTCATGTTGTACAACTCTAGCAGCTAATCCAGTTAAAACATCGGTATGTTTTTCAAAATTTTCATCTAAGTATTCAATAGTAATTTTTTCTTGTCTAAATACATCTTCTCTAATATCAGGAATACTTAAACAACCTTCGCAAAAAGCCCATTCTTCACCTTCTTCCTTTAAAATTTTAGCGTTTATAAATACTTTATTAAAGTTAGATAAAAAAGTACGTTCTTCTTCATTTAAATCTTCATCTTCACCAAAAGGTGTAGCATTTACAATAAATAAGCGGATAGATTTATCTATTTGTGGAGCAGCTAAGCCAACACCTTGTGCATTAACCATAGTCTCTCTCATATTTTCAATAAGTTCGCTTAAATTTGGATAATCTTTGTCAATATCAACAGCAACTTTTCTTAAAACCGCATCTCCGTATGCCACAATAGGTAAAATCATATTCTTTTTTTTGGTTTGCAAAAATACGAAAGAATATATGAATAATAAAATGTTAAGAATTGTTATTTGATAAATGCCATAAAATTTATGTGTTATGCCATAATTTAATAACTTTTTTAATTAAATTTAAACCTTAAAATTTGTTTGAATTTTAATGAAAATATTTTTTTTAGAATTCAAACTCCAAAATAAAACGCTATGAAAAAAATAAGAAGTTGGCTAATAATTCTATTGTCAATAATTGGTATTAATAACAAATTAATCTCTCAAAACAGTGAGATTACTGTAAAAGCTGAACGGAAACAAGATAAAACAGTTGATATTTCATATTCTAAAAATGTTCCCGGAAGTTATTATTTAAAAGTAAACTTTACACAATTAGAAAATTGTTATCCGTCTAAATTTGAAGGTGTTATAAAAAATACTACAGGAAATTTATTAAAACTCAGTCCTATTAATAAAGAGTTAAATATTAATTTTTCGTATACTTATTCTTTTATTCGAGGAAACCCTAATCCTAAAGTTAATGAATCTTTTTTATACATTCTTCCTTTTAAAAAAGGGGACTCTGTTAAAATTTTGGAAAGCACACAGTTGTCTGAAAAGTATTTTGATGCTGAAAAAGATAGCCATTGGAAATCTTTTATTGTGAATAGAAAAAATGCGGACACTATTTATTGTATGCGAAAGGGTATTGTGGTTGAAATAAAGGACGATTTTAAACCAGAAACATTTGATTATACGTATACAAGTAAATTAAATAGAATAGTGGTGGAACATGATGATGGAACCGTTGCACGATATATTGGTTTTAATAAAGATTTAATCACTGTAAAATTAGGACAAACGGTGTATCCGCAATCAAAATTAGGGGTTTTAGAATTGTTTGATAATGAGTTGTATAGGTTGTATTTTGATGTTTCATTTTTAAAAGAAATTGATTTTAATGAATTAAAAAACCTTAATTTAAAATCTGAAAGTCAGAGTGAACATATTAATCCTTATTTTTTTAGTAAAGAAGGTGGTTTGCAATTAGTAGGATCTAAAGATTATGTGGTTGAATTTGATGAAGCTTTGTTTTTTGAAGAGTTTAGTAAAAGAGAGAAAAAAATGTATGCTAAAAACCCACTTGATTTTAAATAATTAACAATGGAAATTAAGGAAATAGTAAAAGAACAGCAGGCTTTTTTTAATTCTAACAAAACAAAAGATGTTAGTTTTAGAGTTGAACAATTAAAAAAGCTAAAACAGATTCTAAAAGAAAATGAACCCATTTTATTTAAAGCAATTTATGATGATTTTGGAAAATCGGAATTTGAAACCTATGTTTCGGAATTGGCATTGGTATATCATGAAATTAACAACTTTATAAAAAATTGCAGCAAATGGAGTAAAATAAAAAGAGTTTCCACCGGATTAGCTAATTTTCCTGCAAAAAGTTATATAATTCCAGAACCTTTAGGTGTAACCCTAGTTATTGGAGCTTGGAATTATCCATATCAGCTTTCGTTAAATCCGGCAATAACAGCACTTGCAGCCGGAAATACAGTTGTTTTAAAACCAAGTGAATTGCCTGCAAAAACATCTGCAGTAATGGCAAAAATAATTAGTGATAATTTTCCTAGTAATTACTTTTGTGTTGTAGAAGGTGGTGTTAAAGAAACAACAGAACTTTTGGAACATCGGTTTGATAAAATATTTTTTACAGGAAGTACACCAGTTGGTAAAATTATTTATCAGGCAGCCGCAAAAAATTTAACACCAGTAACTCTTGAACTTGGTGGAAAAAGTCCAACATTTGTGCTAGCAGATGCAGATATTAAAATGACAGCTAAACGTATTGTGTGGGCAAAATTTTTAAATGCAGGACAAACCTGTGTGGCTCCAGATTATATTTTGGTAGAGAAATCTATTGAAATTCGTTTTTTAGAAGCTTTAAAGCTGGAGTTAGAACAAAGTTTTAATTTTAAAAATGATATTGAACAAAATTATGTTAGAATTATTAATGCTAAAAACTTTGATAGATTAAGTAAATTAATTGATAATGAAAAGGTTTTTGTTGGAGGAACTTTAAATGCAGAAACTCGATTTATCAGTCCAACAATACTTCATCTTATTTCTTTTGATGATGAAATAATGAAAGATGAAATTTTTGGTCCAATTTTGCCAGTTATTTCATTTACTAATTTAAATGAAGTTGTACAAAAGGTAAAAGAAAAACCGAAACCATTATCGTGTTATATTTATTCTAAAAACAAAAAAGTGGTTACAAAATTATTAAAAGAACTTTCTTTTGGAGGAGGTGCAATTAACGATAGTGTTATGCATTTGTCTAATAGTAATTTACCGTTTGGTGGCGTTGGTTTAAGCGGAATTGGAAATTATCATGGCAAAGCAGGGTTTGATTCTTTTACACATTTTAAAAGTATTTTAGAGAAACCATTTTGGTTTGAAGCCAATTTTAAATACGCGCCTTATTCTTCGTTAAAACTAAAAATAATTAAATTTCTTTTTGAATAGTTTATTGAATGTGAAAATTTTCAAATAAACATCAATATTCGTTTTTTTTGAACAATTATAGCACTCTTAAATGGTGTAAATGCTTTTGAAGTTGCAGTTTATATTTTGTTTGATGAAAGGCAAAAAAATTTATAAAACTTGATAGAATTTCTGATTATAACCTAATTAATTAGTTAAAATTGTATAATAAAATTAGGTTTTTATTTATAATTTGAGAGTCAAATAAGTTAATTTACAAGGTTTTATCATGTTTTTTTATTAAATTTAATAGGTAAAACAACCTCACTTTTTACTATATCTCTTATTTTTTGTTTAAATTTTAGTGTATAACCCTACTGGTATAACTAATTTTAAAAAAGCCGATTGTTTTAAAGGGTTAAACACCCAACGTCGAAAAATGTGAAAGTGAAATTCGACATTAATAAATTGAGTAGCCGAGAAGAAAGCTGAAAATCGATAGAGTAAGCATTTTTAAAACGCATTAATTTTTAGAACATGAAAAAAAATCTAATTATTTTGCTAGTTACGTTTTTTGTTAGTTTCGTAGGGTTTTCACAAAATGTTGCTGGCGTTTATAAAACAGACTACAGAGAAATGACTTTGCAACAAACTGGCAATAGAGTTACCGGAACTTACGAAGGTGGTAATGGAAAAATTGACGCAATATTAACCGGAAATAAACTTGAGGGTACTTGGAGCAATAGCGGAAGCAATAAAAGCGGAAAGTTTGAATTTATTTTTAATTCCGATTTTTCTGCATTTACAGGAAAATATGGGTATAACAATGCTACACCATCAAAAAGGTGGAATGGAACCAAAATAAAATCATCAAATGTAAAGGTTGTTAATACCGAAGTAGAAACCATTTTAAATAATGTTGCTGGCGTTTATAAAACAGACTACAGAGAAATGACTTTACAACAAAATGGCAATAGAGTTACCGGAACTTACGAAGGTGGTAATGGAAAAATTGACGCAATTTTAACCGGAAATAAACTTGTAGGTACTTGGAGCAATAGCGGAAGCAATAAAACGGGAAAGTTTGAATTTATTTTTAATTCCGATTTTTCTGCATTTACAGGAAAATATGGGTATAGCAATGCTACACCATCAAAAAGGTGGAATGGAACCAAAATTAGTTCTAATAGTTCAACTATAAAAACAACAACACAAGAAGCCTTGCCAATTAATGTTTATGGAAGTTGGGCGCATCGTGGAGCAAGAGATGAAGATGATAGGTTAAATATTTGGCAAGAAGGAAATAGGTTTGTTATTGTTATTTCTTGGATAGATATCAATACAAAAATTTGGAAATCCTATAAAGGTGAAGGATACTTTGAAGGCAGACAAATGAATTTTAAAGTGTTTCCATCTGTTTTAAATGGGAAAACTATAGATCTAGGATATATGTATCATTACACCATTTCTTCTGATAACAATGTAATTACAGGATATTACACAAAAAATGGAAAAAGAAATCCAGATGTAAATTGGCATTATCAACGTGTAACAGAGAACATGTAAAAGTTTATAAGCAATGAGAATTTTGGTTGCTATTTTTCTTGTAATACACGCGTTAATTCACGCATTAGGTTTTTTAAAAGCCTTTAAAATTATTGAAATCAATTCATTAAGCCTTTCAATATCTAAAACTTTTGGTATATGCTGGCTAATAGCAGTTATTTTATTCTTAATAACCACCTTTTTATTGTTATTTAAAAGCAATTATTGGTGGTTATTTGGAATGCTTTCTGTAGTAGTTTCTCAAATAATTATAGCTTTTTTTTGGAACGAAGCTAAATTTGGAACTATTCTAAACCTAATTATATTGCTTGCTTGTATGTTTGCTTACGGAAATTTTAGTTTTTCAAAGCAAGTGAATAGGGAAGTTGCACAAATGCTTTCAAACATAGAAACAAATCAAAAAGAATTAATAGGCGTACAATTAATTGAAGATTTGCCAATTCCAGTTCAAAAATGGTTAATACATTGTGGGGTAAATAATCGGCTTCAAATTAAAAGCGTGTATTTAAGCCAAGAAGTTTTAATAAAACTAAAACCAAATCAAAAAAAATGGTATAAAGCTATTGCTCAGCAGTATTTTACAATCTCTCCAGCAGCTTTTAATTGGGTTATTGATATGGATATGAATTCTTTTATAAAAATTAAAGGAAGAGATAAATTAGAAAATGAAAGTGGTGAAATGGTTATAAAATTAGGTTCACTTATACCAATTGTGAATGTAAAAAATAATAAAAAAATTAATGAAGCAACGCTCCAAAGATTTTTGGCAGAAATTGTTTGGTTTCCTTCGGCAGTGTTAAGTTCTTATATTTCTTGGGAATATATAGATGAAAGCAGCGCAAAGGCTACTATTTCAATAAATAATATTACAACTTCTGGAACTTTTTTCTTTAATAAAAATGGTGAATTCAAAAAGTTTAGCACTTTTAGATATAAAGATTTACATGATGTTGAGCCAAAAGAGTGGAGTGTTGAAGCTGTTGAAAGTAACGTTATTAATGGAATTAAAATTCCTGTAGTTTTAAATGTAACTTGGAAATTAGATGATAAAGATTTTACTTGGCTTCAATTAAAAATTAAGAATGTTTATTATAACATTCATAAATAAAAAAGTAGCCATTAATCCGTTTTATTTATTGTGTAAATAAGTTTGCAAAATTAAAGTAGCACTAATTTCATCAACCAAAGCTTTATTTTGACGGTGTTTCTTTTTTAAACCACTATCAATCATACTTTGAAATGCCATTTTAGAGGTAAAGCGTTCATCAACCCTTTTAATTGGAATTTTAGGAAACGTTTGACCTAATTTAGTAACAAAAACAGAAATTAACGCCTCACTTTCGCTAACCGTATTGTTCATTTGTTTTGGTTCGCCCACAACAAATAATTCAACAGTTTCTGTTTTTAAATAGTCGGTTAAAAACGAAAATATTTTTTTAGTATCAACAGTAGTAAGTCCAGATGCAATAATCTGAAAATCATCAGTTACTGCAATTCCAGTTCTTTTTTCACCATAATCAAAAGCTAAAATACGTGCCAAAATATTAACAGAATTAGTAAAGTTGTGCAAATTTAGGAATTTTGAATTAGAAAATCTTTTATAAATTTTATATTTGCCATTCATAGAATTTTAAATGAATGGAAGCACTAAGAAAAATTATTGAAAACGCCTGGGAAAACAGAGAATTATTAAAAGAAGAAGCTACACAAAACGCAATTCGCGAAGTTGTAAATTTATTAGATGGAGGAACACTGCGTGTTGCAGAACCAATTGAAGATGGATGGCAAGTAAATGAATGGGTTAAAAAAGCAGTAGTTTTATATTTTCCTATTCAAAAAATGGAAACTATTGAAGTTGGTATTTTTGAGTACCATGATAAAATTCCATTAAAAAGAGGATATCAAGAAAAAGGAATTAGAGTAGTACCTCATGCAGTTGCACGTCATGGTTCTTATATTTCTGCAGGAACAATATTAATGCCAAGTTATGTAAATATTGGAGCTTATGTAGATGAAGGAACTATGGTAGATACTTGGGCAACTGTAGGTAGTTGCGCACAAATTGGTAAGCACGTACATTTAAGTGGTGGAGTAGGAATTGGAGGAGTTTTAGAACCCTTACAAGCTGCACCAGTAATTATTGAAGACAACGTTTTTGTTGGTTCTCGTTGTATTGTTGTAGAAGGTGTTAGAGTTGAAAAAGAAGCCGTTTTAGGAGCTAATGTAGTTTTAACAATGAGTACTAAAATTATTGATGTTACAGGAGATAGTCCGGTAGAATATAAAGGAGTTGTACCTGCGCGTTCAGTGGTTATTCCGGGAAGTTATAAAAAAACATTTCCTGCTGGAGAATTTTATGTTCCTTGCGCAATGATTATTGGTAAGCGAAAAGAAAGTACTGATAAAAAAACATCATTAAACGATGCATTACGTGAAAATAACGTAGCAGTATAAATATTTACCTTATAAAATAGAAAAAGCATCATAATTGTTATGATGCTTTTTTTTTAAAATATATAGAATGTACTAAAAAAATGTATTTTTGCGTTTTAATAAAAAAATCAGAATGAAATTTTTACTTTATGTATCTTACGACTATGGCTTTCCTATTGCAAGACCCTTGCAAGAAGAAATATTAAAAAGAGGTTATAAAGTTGCATGGTTTGTAGAAATTGAAGAAAGTAAAAGAAAGTTATTACCTACGGAGGTTTTATTAAATACAGTAGAAGAGGTTTTAGAATTTAAACCTGATGCAGTTTTGGCTGCAAGTAATGAGGTTCCTCATTTTTTTCCAGGAATTAAAGTGCAATTATTTCACGGTTTTAGCGTAAATAAACGAAGTAAAGAAAAAGGCCATTTTAGAATAAGAGGTTTTTTCGATTTATATTGCACTCAAGGTCCATCAACAACAGAAACATTTAAAGAGTTAGCTAATAAGCATAAACATTTTAAAGTTGTTGAAACAGGTTGGTCTAAAGTAGATGTTTTATTTCCTATTGAAGAAAAAAAAGAAAAGCATAAGCCAACCATATTTTTTGCATCTACTTTTACAGAAAGATTAAGTTTGGCACATAATAATGAGGTTTTTAATGAACTTGAAACTATTATTAAGTCAGAAAATTGGAATTGGATTATAAATTTACATCCAAAAATGAGTTCTGAAATTGTTAAAAAGTTTCAAAAATTAGATACCTATCAAAATGTAACCTACATTCCTTTTCTGGAAAATTTAGAACCTTTAAAAAGGGCAGATGTAATGTTAACGGATACGTCTTCTATAATTACTGAGTTTATTATTCAAAAAAAACCAGTAATTACATTTAGAAATAATTTACCAAAAGATTGTTTTGTAAATGTTTTAAATGCCAAGGAAATTAAAGAAAGTATTGAGTATGCATTAACGTACCCAAAAGAATTGACCAATAAAATTGAAAGTTTTGTTTTAAAAGAACACCCTTATTTTGATGGAAAATCAAGTGAAAGGGTTATTAGCGCTGTGGAAGCATTTATTAGCAATAATGATCAAACACAATTAAAATCTAAACCCTATAATTTGATTAGGAAATTTAAAATGATGAAAAAAATGGATTACTTTAAATTTTAAGAAATAATAATAATTTACAGTAAATTAGGTTTGAATATGTAATAAATTTAGCTTGATTTTATGTATATGATATCAATAATAAAATGTTTCAACATTATATAATTACAAGGTTTAACCTTAGAAAAGACGATTGGACAACAACTAAAAACAACGAAAAAGTATTGTCTGATTCTTGGCTAAAAGAGCGTTTCGAGTTATTTGAAAACTATTGTTTTAGCTCCGTAAAAAATCAAACAAATCAAAACTTTAAATGGCTTGTTTTTTTTGATATTAGTACACCAGATAGTTATAAAAGAAAGGTGGAGGAGTTTCAAAAATCTTTCAATAATTTTGTTCCTTTTTTTATAGATGGAATGAATAATTTTTTACCTGAAATCATTAAAAACATTAAGAAACTAGATGATAAACAATATATTATAAGTTCTCGATTGGATAATGATGATTGTTTACATAAAGATTACGTTCAGGTAATTCAAAGTTATTTTGATTGTCAAAATCACCTGGCAATTGATTTGATTGATGGTTATACTTTACAAACTGGTAAAAAAGTTCATATTGGCTTAAAAAAGCAATTATACAATCCTTTTATCTCCTTAATCGAAAAAAAGGATAACTTTAAAAGTGTATGGTTTAGAAGTCAACATGGGGCTTGGAAATATGAGAAGAATATTGTTAGAATTACAAATAAACGATTGTGGATTTGTGTAGTGCATTCCTCAAATAAAGTTAATTTATTTACTGGTTATGGAAATGTAGATCCAAAAATTTTAATTAATTTTAATATTGCATCAAATAAAATAAATCAACTAATTAGCAATGTAAAACCAGTTAAAAAGTGGGTTTTGAAAAGTTTATATAATAGGATTGATTCATTGTTTGAATGTTATTTTAAAGATTTTAAAAAAACGTTGGGGTTATATAATAAAAATTGAATTGATTAAAAGATGGTTGAAACTGAATTAAAAAAGAGCCTTAAAATTCTTCAAGAAAATAAGGTGTTAATATATCCAACAGATACTGTTTGGGGTATTGGTTGCGATGCTACTAGCGAAAATGCGGTTGAGAAAGTTTTTAAAATAAAACATAGAGCAGAGAGTAAAAGCTTAATTATTTTGGTAGATTCTATTGAGATGCTTCAAAAATATATTCCACCTGTACCTAAGGAAATTATATTATTACTTTCAAAAACAATTCATCCAACCACAATTATTTATAACAACCCAACGGGTTTAGCAAAAAATGTAGTAGCAATTGATGATACTGTGGCAATAAGAATTGTTCAAAATGATTTTTGCAAGCAATTAATTAAAGCTTTCGGAAAACCAATTGTTTCAACTTCAGCAAATATTAGTGGGCATCCAACTCCAAAAAGTTTTGAAGAAATAGAACAAGCAATTTTGGATAGCGCAGACTATATTGTAGATTTGCACCGCGAAGTGGTAAGCGAAAAATCATCAACAATTTTAAAAGTAGATGAAAACGGTGAAATTGTAGTACTTCGTCCATAATTAGTAATTTAAACACAAAAGAGTTTATTTAAAATTGAAGTTTCGTTAACCTAAACTTGTTTAGGCTCACAACATAATTATTAATTTAATTTATGCGATTCTGATACAAGTTCAGAATGACGTTCAACCATTGCTGGTGTTACACCAATAATGGTAAGCTTTAGTTGATTAAAAAGGATTTATGACATTAAATAACACCTATAACAACGCATTAGAACACCCAATTTTTGAGTACATTTCAAAAGCAGCAGAAAATTTACACTTAGAAACGTATGTAATTGGTGGTTTTGTGCGTGATTTTTTTCTACAAAGAGGAACTCCAAAAGATATAGATATTGTTGCAGTTGGTAGTGGAATTGATTTAGCAAATGAAGTTGCTAAATTATTACCGAACAATCCAAAAGTTCAGGTTTTTAAAACCTACGGAACTGCCATGTTGCGTTTTGATGATATTGAAGTTGAATTTGTAGGTGCACGAAAGGAATCTTATACTGAAGATAGTAGAAATCCAGAGGTTGAAGATGGAACTTTAGAAGATGATCAAAACAGAAGAGATTTTACTATTAACGCACTGGCAATTAGTTTAAATAAATCCGATTTTGGAACCTTGTTAGATCCGTTTAATGGAATGGAGGATTTAAAAAATAAAATTATTAGAACACCATTAAATCCAGATATTACTTATTCCGACGATCCATTACGAATGTTGAGAGCTATTCGTTTTGCTACTCAATTAAATTTTACAATTGAAAAAAAATCTTTAGAAGCAATTTCTAGAAATGCAGAACGTATAGATATTATAACACGTGAACGTATTGTTGATGAGTTGAATAAAATTATGCTTTCTGATGTGCCATCCGTTGGGTTTATTTTATTAGATGAAACCAATTTATTAGAGCGTTTTTTGCCAGAAATAACCAATTTAAAAGGAGTAGAAGAGGTTGAAGGACAAAAACATAAAGATAATTTTTATCATACCTTTGAAGTTGTAGATAACATAGCTAAAAATACAGATGATGTTTGGTTGCGCTGGGCAGCAATGTTTCATGATATTGGAAAAGCACCTACTAAAAAGTTTCATAAAACTATTGGTTGGACCTTTCATGCACACGAGTTTGTGGGATCTAAAATGGTGTATAAAATTTTTAAGCGAATGCGAATGCCAATGAACAATAAAATGAAATTTGTTCAAAAAATGGTATTGCTAAGTTCTAGGCCAATTGTGTTAGCAACCGAAGTAACGGACTCTGCTGTTCGAAGATTAATTTTTGATGCAGGTGATGATGTTGAGAGTTTAATGACTTTGTGTGAAGCCGATATTACTACTAAAAATCCAAAACGTTTTAAACGTTACCATCAAAATTTTGAAATAGTTCGTACTAAAATTAAAGAAGTAGAAGAGCGCGATCACGTACGTAATTTTCAACCACCAATTTCGGGTGAATTAATTATGGAAACATTTAATTTAAAACCTTGCCGTGAAATTGGGCAAATAAAAGACGCAATTAAGGAAGCTATTTTAGAAGGTGAAATTCCAAATGAGTACGATGCGGCTTATGAATTTATGTTGAAACGTGCAGAGAAATTAGGCCTTAAATCAATTGAAAATTAAAAATTATCAATTGAAAATAGTTGTTGTGATTTTGTAAAAAATAATGAATAGGATTCCGTCAATCTAAACTTGTTTCAGGGTCTTATCATCAGTAGAAGAATATAATATGTGATTCTGAAACAAGTTCAGAATCACCATTTAAAACTTTTATTTCTTATTTTTTAATTTATTTAAAGTGTTTGCATTTCAACCAATTTTCTGTAAATATTATTGTTTTCAATTAGTTCATTGTGGGTTCCTTGTTCTACAATTTTTCCTTTTTGAAGTACTACAATAATATCAGCTTTTTGAATGGTTGATAACCTATGTGCAATAACCACAGAAGTTCTGTTTTGCATCATTTTTTCCAATGCATCCTGTACCAATCTTTCCGATTCCGTATCTAACGCTGAGGTTGCTTCATCTAAAATCATAATTGGCGGATTTTTAAGCACAGCACGTGCAATACTTAAACGTTGTTTTTGTCCACCAGATAATTTGTTTCCGCTATCGCCAATATTAAAATTATACCCATTTGGTAAATCTTTAATAAATTCGTGTGCATTTGCAATTTTAGCAGCTTCCATTATTTCATCGTCAGATTTGTTTTCAAGGCCTAATAAAATATTATTTTTAATTGTATCATTAAATAAAATTGAATCTTGAGAAACCAAGCCTTGTAAATTACGTAATGATTTTTTTGTAATATCTTTAATGTTAACACCATCTATTTCAATACTACCTTCGTTAACATCGTAAAAACGTGTTAATAAATTTGCAATGGTAGATTTTCCACTTCCAGATTGTCCAACAAAAGCAACGGTTTTTCCTTTTGGTATTTCAAATGAAAAATCTTTTAAAACATAGTCGTCTTGGTATTTAAAAGAAACATTTTTTAGGGAAATAGTTGAATTAAAGCTATCTTTTACAAGTGCGTTTGGTATATCGGCTAAGGGAGATGTTGTATTTAATATTTCTAATACACGTTCTGCAGCAGCATCACCTTTTTTAACGCCATACATCGCTTTTGAAATTGCTTTTGCAGGTGTTAAAATATTGTAGGCAAGTCCTATATACACAATAAATGCATCTGGAGCTAAGCTTTTATCAACTAACACAAGTGAGCCACCATATAATAATAAAATAGCAATAACACCAATTCCCAAAAATTCGCTTAGTGGAGATGCTAAATTTTGTCGGTTTAATAAAGTGTTGGAATAATTGTAGAAACGTGTTGTTGATTCTTTAAATTTTCCATTAAAATAGCCTTCAGCATTAAAACCTTTAATTACACGTAATCCACCAATAGTTTCTTCTAAAATTGATAAAAAGTGGCCTTGTTCTTTTTGAACGCTATCTGATTGTTTTTTTAATTTTTTACCAACCAAAGAAATTACAAACCCTGCAATTGGAATAAAAATAAAGACAAATAATGTTAGCTGCGGACTTAAAGCTAACATAGCAAAAACCGTAAATAAAATAGTTAAAGGTTCTCTAACAATTAATTCTAAAATAGATAAGAAAGAATGTTGAATTTCTAATACATCTGTTGATATTCTTGCTATAATATCTCCTTTTCTTTTTTCAGAAAAATAGGCAAGCGGTAAATCAACAGTTTTCTCATACAAATCGTTTCGTACATCTTTTAAAACACCATTTCTTAAAAAAGTAATAAAATACATTGCTAAATAATTGAAAATATTTTTCAATAAAAAGGTGCTAATAATAATTGTAATCATAAACAACAAAGCAGATAGTTCACCCTCATTGTTTATTTTTATAGTTATAAAATAATTGATGGAATTTTCAACATAATCACCCATTTTGGAAATGCCTTGGTATGTTGGTTTAACATTAATAGCTTCAGCACTTTTAAAAAGAACCTTTAGCATTGGCATTAAACTTACAAAAGCTAACGTGCCAAATAGGGCGTAAAGTACGTTACTAATAATGTTGAAAAAGCCGTATATTTTATACGGCTTTGCATACACTAATATTTGTTTAAAATATTTCATGTGTTTTATTTATTTTTTTACTGTTCATTTTGAGAACTATTGGGACTTTTTGCTAACTACCATATTATTTACAGATTTAACATTCCGTTAGTTCACTATTTTGAACATTTGTGTTTCAGCAATTGTTTTATACTGAAACTTGATTTAGTTTAATTTCATTTCAACAATAATTTGTTGAATTTTAGCATCTAATTCGGCTTCAATTTTTTTTGCATTTTCAACTGAATCTAAGGCTGTTCTTACACTAAAATAAAATTTAATTTTAGGTTCTGTTCCACTTGGTCTTGCTGCTACTTTTGTTCCATCAACTGTTTCGTAAATTAATACGTTAGATTTTGGAATTTCAATAGCACAAGTTGTTCCTGCTAATAAATCTGTACAAGTAGATTTTTGGTAGTCGTATACATAATTTACTTTTGATCCGCCAATTTCTGCAATAGGATTTTCACGTAAATCAACCATCATTTGTTTAATTTGTTCCGCGCCATCCATTCCTTTTTTAACAATAGAAATTAAATGTTCTTTGTAAAAATTATTATCAACATAAATTTGTAATAATTCTTGATACATAGAGCTTCCATTTGCTTTTGCATCAGCTGCAATTTCACAAGCTAATAAAGTAGCTGTTACGGCATCTTTATCACGCACAAAATCTCCAACCATATATCCAAAACTTTCTTCACCTCCACCAATAAAATCTTGGGTTCCTTCAGCTTCACGTACCATTTTGGCAATCCATTTAAAACCTGTTAAACCAACTTTGGTTTCAACGCCATAACTGTCAGCAATTTCGTTTACCAAGTTTGTAGAAACTATAGTAGAACCTACAAATTGTTTACCATTTAATTTTCCTGCTTCTTTCCATTTTTTAATTAAGAAGTTGGTCATTAAACACATGGTTTGATTTCCGTTTAACAATTTCATGTTTCCTTCTAAATCACGAACGGCAATTCCTAATCTATCACAATCGGGATCGGTTCCAATTAAAATATCAGCCCCAACTTTATTTGCCAATTCGGTAGCCATTTTTAATGCAGCTGGTTCTTCTGGGTTTGGTGATTTTACTGTTGGAAAATCTCCGTTTGGAACTCTTTGTTCTTCAACAATATTTACATCGGTATAGCCAGCTCTTTTAAAAGCTTCAGGTATTGCAGTAATTGAAGTTCCGTGTAATGATGTGAAAACTATTTTTAAATTTTCTCTTCCTTTTGTATTAAATGTTCCGTTTTTTACAGAAGCATCAATAAAAGCATCATCAACATTTTTTCCAATAACTTCAATTAAACTTTCGTTTGCTTCAAATTTAATTTCTGAAAAATTTAAGCTAATAACTTCATTAATAATTTCACCATCTTGTGGAGGAACAATTTGTCCGCCATCGTTCCAGTATACTTTATAACCATTGTATTCTGGTGGATTGTGAGAAGCTGTTAAAACAATTCCTGCATCGCAACCTAAATGTTTAACTGCAAAAGATAATTCTGGGGTAGGACGTAAGTTTTCGAATAAAAATACTTTTATTCCGTTTGCTGATAATACATTAGCAACAATTTTTGCAAATGATTGGCTATTATGACGACAGTCGAAGGCTATAGCAACACTTAATTGTTTGTTTGGAAATGTTTTTAATAAGTAATTAGATAAACCTTGAGTGGCTCTACCTAAAGTATATTTATTAATTCTGTTTGTTCCAGCACCCATAACACCACGCATTCCGCCTGTTCCAAATTCCATGTCTTGATAAAACCTATCAGTTAATTGGTTTTGATCTGTATCAATTAAATGTTGAATTTCTGCTTGTGTTTCTTTATCAAATGTGCTAGTTAGCCATTGTTGCGCTTTTTCTAAAATTGTTGTCATGTATAATAAAATATTTTATGTTACAAAAATAAGGTTATTGATTGTAAAAATAAACACTTTTTACTAAATCGTTATAAGTTTATTTGGTTTGAAATTGAATATCTTTTTGTGTCAGACTTTGTTCTTAAAATTATTTCGCCTAAAAAACCTGCTAAAAAGAATTGCGTACCAATTATCATGGTAACCAATGCTAAATAAAATTGAGGTCTTTCTGTTATTAATCTTCCAAATGGATTAAAAAATAGTTTATCTATTCCTAAATAAAGGGCAAAACAAAAGCCAATAAAAAACATAAATGTTCCTAAAAGGCCAAATAAATGCATGGGTCTTTTTCCAAATTTTGATAAAAACCAAATGGTAATTAAATCTAAAAAACCGTTAATAAATCTATCTATTCCAAATTTAGTAACTCCATATTTTCTGGCTTGGTGTACTACTATTTTTTCACCAATTTTATTAAAACCGGCATTTTTAGCTAATACAGGAATATAACGGTGCATTTCGCCATTTACATCAACAGATTTTACAACTTCATTTTTATAGGCTTTTAATCCACAATTAAAGTCGTGTAATTTTAATCCAGATGTTTTACGTGCTGCTGCATTAAATAATTTTGAAGGAATGTTTTTTCTGATTTTAGAATCGTACCGTTTTTTCTTCCAGCCAGAAATTAAATCGAAATCCTCTTTAATAATTAAATTATATAAATCTGGAATTTCATCTGGGCTGTCTTGCAAATCAGCATCCATTGTAATTACAACATCACCTTTTACTACTTTAAATCCAGCGTTTAAAGCTTGTGATTTTCCGTAATTTTTTTGAAATTTAATACCTTTTACATTTGGATTTTTTAATGAAAGTTGTTTAATAACATTCCAAGAAGTGTCTGTACTACCATCATCAATAAAAAGTATTTCATAAGAATAACAATTGGATTGCATAACTTTTGCAATCCAATCGTGTAATTCGTTTAAAGAATCTTCTTCGTTAAGTAGTGGTATAACTACTGATATATCCATTTATACTATGTTTTAATCTATTTCTTCTGTTTTTTTCATAATTAAACCGGCAATTAAAGAAACAATAAACCCAGAGAAAAGACTCATTATTATAATTATTGCTGAAATCATTCCAATTCCAGAGAATTTTTGAGACATTTCTAAAGCTCCCTCTAATTGCTCATCACTCATATTTGGATATGCTTCAATAATGGCAGCTTCTTGCACGCTAGCTAAATTTTTAAAGTAATCTGGTTCAATAATAGTTGTAAATGCATAATTGTACAATACATATATAATACCAGAAATTAAAGCAATTCCTAAACCTGTTTTTAATGATTCACCCAAGGATAAATAACCACCATTATTTAGTTTTAATGCTTGTAAGGCTAATACAATAACAGCAATTGTAGCCATTATAGAAATTATAGAAATGCTCCAATGAGGTTTATACACATTTCCAAAAACAAAATTTAATACAGCAATTAAAATAGAAGCAACTGCTAATATAAAACCGTAGTTTAACATTATTTGTTTTGATGATGATTTTTGATTTTCCATGATTGTTTGGTTTTTTTTAATGAACAAATATACTAATACCTATTAAGTATAGTATGGATTAATTAATATTTATTGATTGTTTGCACTAAAATATTAGTAAACAGAACTTTAAAAATGTTACATAAAAATATAAAAAAAATGATTGTGTAAACTAAAAAATGATTGTATTTTTGCCGCGGGCAAGTCCTACACAACCAGCTCCTGTTGAATCCTCCAGGGCGGGAACGCAGCAAAGGTAAATGGTCGTAGCGGTGTGATGTAGGTAGCTTGCCTTTTTTTATGCTCTTATTTTAAATTTTTTTCTATCCTAAATCCTTTTTTAAAGGTTGTATTAAAAAAACTTCAGATTTTAATTTTACATTTTTTTAAGTTATTGACTTGTAGCTTTTTAAGTTCGTATTCAATTAAATAAGCAACAAATAAACCCTTACTTCTTTCAACCTTTCAACTTTTAATTAACTTTACAGCTTTCAAATTTTATAACTTAATAAATGAATAAAGTAGTTTTAATTACTGGTGGATCATCGGGAATTGGAAAATCTGTTGGTGAATTTTTAACCCAAAAAGGATTTATTGTGTATGGAACAAGTAGAGATCCTAAAAAAATTAAAAATCACCCTTTTAAAATTGTTGCTTTAGATGTTAATTCGGTAGAAAGCATTCAAAAGGCTATACAAGAAGTAATTACTTTAGAAGGAAAGATAGATATTTTAATAAATAATGCTGGAATGGGAATTACTGGCCCCATAGAAGATACGCCAACTGCTGAAATGCGCAACGTTTTTAATACCAATTTTTTTGGAGCTATTGATGTAATGAAAGCGGTTTTACCACAAATGAGAAAACAACAAAGTGGTTTAATTATTAATGTAACGTCTATAGCAGGTTATATGGGCTTGCCTTTTAGAGGTATTTACTCAGCTACAAAAGGCGCTTTGGAATTGGTAACAGAAGCAGTAAGAATGGAAGTTAAAAACTTTGGAATACAAGTTACTAACGTTGCTCCAGGAGATTTTGCTACAAATATTGCTTCAGGAAGATATCATACCCCAGTATTTGAAAATTCAGCCTATAAAAAGGTATATCAAGAAAATTTAGATTTAATGGATGCACATGTAGATGCCGGTAGTAATCCTATAGAAATGGCAGAAGCTATTTATAAAATAATAAATACCCCAAATCCTAAAGTACACTATAAGGTTGGAGATTTTATGCAAAAATTTTCTATTTTCTTAAAAAGAGTATTACCAGATAAGATGTATGAAAAGTTATTAATGAATCATTACAAATTATAATCATTTCATTACTTTTGCAAAGAATAAATAATTCAATATTAATTAAATATACAACTTAAATGAAATTTTTTATTGACACAGCTAACTTAGAACAAATTAAGGAAGCACAGGCATTAGGTGTTTTAGATGGTGTTACTACAAACCCATCATTAATGGCTAAAGAAGGAATTACAGGTGCAGATAATATTTTAAAACATTATGTAGACATTTGTAATATTGTTGATGGTGATGTAAGTGCAGAAGTAATTGCAACAGATTTTGAAGGAATGGTAAAAGAAGGTGAAGCTTTAGCTGCGTTACATCCTCAAATTGTAGTAAAATTACCAATGATTGCAGATGGTGTAAAAGCGTGTAAATATTTTTCAGATAAAGGAATTAGAACCAATGTAACCTTAGTTTTTTCAGCAGGTCAAGCTTTATTAGCAGCAAAAGCTGGAGCAACATATGTTTCTCCGTTTATTGGAAGATTGGATGATATTTCTACAGATGGATTGCATTTAATTTCAGAAATAAGATTAATTTATGACAATTATGGCTTTGCAACCGAAATATTAGCAGCTTCAGTGCGCCATACAATGCACGTAATTGATTGTGCTAAAATTGGTGCTGATGTTATGACAGGTCCTTTATCATCAATAAAAGGTTTATTAAAACACCCTTTAACCGATAGTGGTTTGGCTCAATTTTTAGCAGATTACCAAAAAGGAAACTAACTATAAATTACAATTAGCAAACTATAAATTTATAATTTGTTAGTTTTAAAATTGATAAAAAAAGACTGTTTAATTTTTTTTAAACAGTCTTTTTTTATGCAATAAATAGATTGAAATTATTGTACTTTTTACTTCTATTTAAGAAAATAATTGAGTTTTAATGTTTAATTGCTTCATTTTCTTTTTGTTAATTAAAAAAAATCACTAAATTTGCACGCCTTTTTACGATGACAGATTTAAAAAGGAATTAAATAAAAATTTATATAAATAATCTCTTAGCGTTATTATCGTTCAAAAATCTGAATAACAATAAGATACAAATTATTATCATCAGCACATATGTCTGAAGAAACAAAAAAAACTGAAGAGCAAGTAGAAGCTACTGAAGTACAAGCAACAACGGCAGCAGAAGCTCCAAAAGTTGAAAAAGTAAACCCAGAAGAGTTTTTAGCTAATTTTAATTGGCATAAATACGAAGAAGGAATTGATTTAATTGACGAAGAGAACATTAAAGCATTTGAAACTGCTTTAGATGGTACTTTAGGTATGGTTAAAGAACGTGAAGTAATTGAAGGATTGGTTGTAAGAAAAACTGATCGTGAAGCAATTATTGATATCAATTCAAAATCTGAAGGTGTTATTTCGTTAAACGAATTTCGTTACAATCCAAACTTAAAAGTTGGAGATAAAGTAGAAGTTTTAGTAGACAAAAGAGAAGATAGTACTGGTCAATTAGTATTATCACACAAAAAAGCAAGAGTTATAAAAGCTTGGGATCGTGTTAACGCAGCTCACGAAAGTGGAGAAGTT
>NZ_JBFHHX010000032.1:0-28085 GCF_041596795.1 Lutibacter sp. | reverse complement strand
ACCGGAAAGTACTTTTTAACCTCAAGAAAAGGAGCCATTACACAACAATATCCTGATAACCGAGAAACATTAAAAATGTTTGAACGTTTTCGAGGTGAAGTTGTAATGCCTCACGATGAAAATAATGAACATCGTTGCACTGGTTGTCAAAAATGTGAATTGGCTTGCCCTAATGGTTCTATAGAAATTATTTGGGACCGTCAAATTGATCCTGAAAGTGGCAAAAAGAAAAAAATGATAGACAAACACATTTACCATTTAGGCATGTGTACTATGTGTGGGTTATGTATTGAAGCTTGCCCTACTGATGCTATTGTTTGGGCTCAAAATTTTGAAAATTCAGTATACGACAGATCTTATTTGACCAAAGTTTTAAATCAACCAGGCTCTAAATTAAAAGCTGGTGTAGAAGAATAAGCATATGGAAAAAATTATATTTTACATTTTAGCGTTGATAATGATTGTTTTTGCAATTGCTTCGGTAACTAGCAAAAAAATGCTTCGCTCTGTTATTTATTTATTGTTTGTTTTGTGTGGGATTGCAGGGATTTATTTCTTAATAGATTACAATTTCTTAGCAGCTGTTCAATTAACTGTGTATGCCGGAGGAATTATAGTTTTAATAATTTTCTCAGTGGTTTTAGTTCATCATATTGAAATGGAACTAGAATTAGCAAAAAGATCAAAACAAATTTTAACGGCTTTAGCCTGTTTAATTGGTTTAGGTGTCTTTTTAACCACTATTTACGGTCATCAATTTAATGTTGTTGAAAATTCAGTAACAACATCAACCGAAGATATTGGACTTGGATTATTAAGCTACGAAACTGGTGGATTTATTTTACCATTTGAGGTAATTAGTGTTTTACTACTAGCTTCTATGATTGGTGCAATTGTAATTGCAAAAGGGAAAAAACTAACCGACAAAAATGATACAACATTATGATAGCCGGAATTAGCATATACGAAATTTTAACCGTTACCTCTATCCTATTTTTTATTGGTGTGTACGGTTTTATTACCAGAAAAAACTTGATTTCAATTTTAATGTCAGTTGAATTAATATTAAATGCATCAGTTATAAATTTTGTTGTTATCAATAAATATTTATATCCAGATATGTTGCAAGGCGTTTTCTTTTCAATATTTATTATTGCTGTTGCCGCTGCAGAAACTGCCTTGGCTGTATCAATAATTATAAACCTTTACAGACAAATTGCTTCTGTAGAAGTTAAGGACACTGAAATTATGAAATATTAATATTGAAGTTTGAAGTGGTCAAAAAATTATAGCTTTATTAACCTACTATTTAATAACCACAGAGAACACAAAGATTACACAAAGAACACTGAGAATGACAGAAAATGATATTGCAACAAAAATTATTGGCTGTGCCATTGATGTTCATAAGAGTTTAGGTGCAGGTTTGTTAGAAAGTGCATATCAAGAATGCCTTTATTACAAACTTAAAAAAGAAGGGTTAACAGTTGAAAAAGAAAAGCCAATGCCGCTTGTTTATGAAAATGTAAAATTAGAATGTGGATACAGGATAGATTTACTTGTTGAAAACAAAGTTGTGATTGAACTAAAAAGCGTTGATTCATTAAATGATGTCCATATGGCTCAAACACTAACATATATGAAATTAGGTAATTATAAATTGGGTTTATTGATTAATTTCAATGTAACTTTATTAAAACAAGGTATAAAAAGAATTATAAATGGTACTCTGTAAAACTCTGTGTTTAACTCTGTGCGCTTTGTGGTAAAAAATTAAAACTCATGAAAATATGAATTTTACATACGTAATATTAATCCCATTAATTCCACTAGCAGCTTTTTTACTGCTTGGAATTTTTAATAAAAAAATAAAACCAGCTATTTCTGGATACATTGGTGTTGCAGGATTATCTGTTTCAGCAGCCTTATCTTTTTATACAGCTTATCAATACTTTTTTGTAGTTGGAAAAGTTGATGGCGTTTATCAAACATTTGTTGAAAAAACAACGTGGATGAACTTTACAGATACCTTAGCAATTGATATGGGTATTTTAATTGATCCTATTTCAGTAATGATGTTAATTGTTGTTTCAATCATATCATTAATGGTTCATATTTATAGTAGAGGCTATATGAAAGGTGATGATGGTTATACCCGCTTTTTTGCCTTTTTAGGTTTATTCTCCTTTTCTATGTTTGGTTTGGTATTGGCAACAAACTTATTCCAAATTTATATTTTTTGGGAATTAGTAGGCGTTTCATCTTATTTATTAATTGGATATTATTACACAAAAACCTCAGCAGTTGCTGCAGCAAAAAAAGCATTTATTGTAACGCGTTTTGCAGATTTAGGTTTCTTAATTGGAATTTTAATTATTGGCTATTATACAGGAACATACGATTTTCAAACATTAAATAATCCTGAAGGAAATGCTATTTTAAGTTGGGCATCAACTTCATTTATGGGATTATCTATTACTACTTGGGCTTTAATATTAATATTTATGGGTGGCGCTGGAAAATCAGCCATGTTTCCACTACATATTTGGTTGCCTGACGCTATGGAAGGCCCAACTCCTGTTTCTGCATTAATTCACGCAGCAACAATGGTAGTTGCTGGTGTATATTTAGTAGCCAGATTATTTCCAATGTATTATTTTGTTGAAAATGGTTTTGCCTTAAATGTTGTTGCTTATGTTGGTGCTTTTTCTTCCTTATTCGCCGCAATCATAGCAATTACTCAAACTGATATAAAACGAGTATTGGCATTTTCAACAATGTCACAATTAGGTTACATGATGTTAGCCTTAGGTGTTTCTGGATATGATGGACACGAAGGTGTTGGTTATATGGCTTCTATGTTCCACTTATTTACACACGCCATGTTTAAAGCCTTATTATTCTTAGGTGCTGGTTCTGTAATTCACGCTGTACATAGTAACTATTTAAAAGATATGGGTGGTTTACGTAAGTATATGCCTATTACACATATTACATTTTTAATTGCCGCTTTAGCAATTTCTGGAGTATTTCCTTTATCAGGATTTTGGAGTAAGGACGAAATTTTAGTAGCTGCTTTTGAACACAACAAGCTAATTTATTTTGTGGGTGTTTTTGTAGCTGGCTTAACTGCTTTTTATATGTTCAGATTGTATTTTGGAATTTTCTGGGGAAAAGACACACAATACAAACATGCACCACATGAGTCACATATTTCAATGACATTTCCTTTAATGGTTTTAGCATTCATAAGTCTTATTGGTGGTTTTATTCCTTTTAGTGAATTAATAACCGCTGATAGAGTTGGCTTTGAAGCGCACTTAAATATTCCTTTAGCAATTGTTGCAACTGTTGTTGGTTTAACTGGAATTGGATTAGCGTACGTTTTCTATAAAAAGGAAAATGATTTAGCAGACAGATTTGCAAATGCCTTTGGAATGTTTTACAAATGGGCAAACAACAAATTTTATTTCGATGAAATTTACATGTTTGTTACAAAGAAAATAATATACAAAAGAATCGCTTGGCCAATAGCTATTTTCGATAAAAAATATGTTGATGGAACAATGGAAGGAATTGGTAATAAAACGGTTGTAATTTCTGAAAAAATTAAAAAAATACAATCGGGTAAAGTACAAGATTATGCCTTTGGTTTTATTGCTGGAGTTGTAGTTTTAGCATTGGTTTTTATTTATTTGTTTAGTCAGTAGAGAATGGTCAAAAGCCAATAGAATTGTACATTCAAGTGGTTTTTCAAAATAAAATGAAGAAAAAAATAATTAATAAAAATTTAAATGACAAATATTAAAAATTTCGTCAACCTGAACTTGATTCAGGTTCTCATAAAGTTGAGTAGAAAATATGATGAGATTCTGAATCAAGTTCAGAATGACGGTTTGATAAATAATTTGAAATTAATTTAAAAAAATATGGATATTTTATCACTCTTTGTCGTTGTACCTGTTTTAACAATCTTAATTTTAGGATTTACAAAAGGTTTAAAACAAGCGCGATTAGTTTCAATGGTTGGAAGTATTATTCAACTAGGAATGGCAATCAATTTACTTTTTGCTTATTTTAAAGAAAGAGCCATTAATAAGGATATTATGGTTTTTACCAAAGATTATATTTGGTTTGAACAATTTAATATACATTACGCTATTGGGGTTGATGGAATTTCGGTTGCCTTATTACTGTTAACCGCAATTGTAGTGTTGGCTGGCGTTTTTATTTCTTGGAAAACAGATGATTTACCAAAAGAATTTTTTATATCTCTTTTAGTACTTTCAACGGGAGTTTACGGATTCTTTATTTCAATAGATTTATTTACAATGTTCGTTTTTTACGAAATTGCCGTAATTCCAATGTATTTGTTAATAGGTATTTGGGGCTCAGGTCCAAAAGAATATTCTGCAATGAAATTAACGTTAATGTTAATGGGAGCTTCTGCAGTTTTATTAGTTGGGGTTTTAGGAATCTATTTTAATTCAAATGCCGATGGCGGTGCTTTAACTTTTAATATTTTAGAAATTGCACAAGTAGATATTCCTTTTGAAGCTCAAAAATTATTTTTCCCTTTAACGTTTATTGGCTTTGCAGTTTTAGGAGCTTTATTCCCATTTCATACGTGGTCACCAGATGGTCACGCATCGGCACCAACAGCAGTATCTATGTTACACGCTGGGGTTTTAATGAAATTAGGTGGTTACGGTGTTTTTAGAGTGGCTATTTTTTTATTACCTGCCGGAGCAATTCATTGGGATTGGTTTTTTATAATTTTAGCTGCAACCGGAGTAATTTATGGAGCATTTGGCGCTTTAAAACAAACCGATTTAAAATATATTAATGCATATTCATCGGTAAGTCATTTAGGAATGGTGTTATTTGCTTTATTAATGCTAAATAAAACTTCTTGGAACGGTGCTTTAATGCAATCGCTTTCTCACGGATTTATGACAGCTTTATTCTTTGCTTTAATAGGGATGATTTACGGAAGAACGCATACCAGAGATATTACCAAGTTAGGAGGTTTATTAAAAGTAATTCCGTTTATTTCTGCAATTTATGTAATTGCTGGTTTGGCTTCTTTAGGTTTGCCTGGTTTTAGCGGATTTGTTGCTGAAATGAACATATTTGTTGGAGCTTTTCAAAACGAAGGAATGTTTTACAGAGTGGCAACTGTTATTTCAGTTTCAGCAATAGTAGTTACCGCAGTATACATTTTAAGAGTGGTTGGAATTATGTTAATGGGACCTGTAAAAAACAGCGAATATTTACAATTAGAAGACGCAACTTGGTACGAGAAAACTGGTATTTTATTATTGCTTATTCCAATTATAGGAATGGGTGTTGCACCACTTTGGTTGAGTGATATGCTTTTAGAAAGTATACAACCGTTTATTCAAGGAATATTATAAAATTAAAACAGATAACTAAAATGAATTTTAGTAACTTTTTATTAATGAGACAAGAAATTTTACTGCTAGCAATTACTTTATTGCTATTGATTGGTGAAATTTTTATAAGTAAAAACAAAAAAAGCAGCTTGGTACATTTGGCTATCTTTTTATTTGGAATTCATACTGCAGTTGGATTTTTTCATATTGATGAATGCAGTGTTTTTGGAGGATCGTTTCAAACAAATAATTTAATTCACTTTTTTAAAAATGTGTTAAACATTGGTGTATTTATTTTATTATTACAATCTGCCGATTGGATTCAAGAAAAAATAGTTGATGAAAACAGTGGTACAGAATTCTTTATTTTATTATTCTCATCGTTATTAGGAATGTATTTTATGATTTCTGCTGGTGACTTTTTAATGTTTTATATTGGTTTAGAATTATCAACTTTACCAGTTGCTGCACTTGCTGCATATGAAACTACAAAAAGAATTTCAAGTGAAGCAGGTATTAAATTAATTCTTTCAGCAGCATTAGCTTCAGGAGTTTCATTATTTGGTATTTCGTTATTATATGCAACTTCTGGCTCTATCTTTTTTAACAATATTATTGAAGTAATTGTTTCAAACAACTTAACAATTTTAGGATTTATTTTATTCTTTGCAGGTTTATCATTTAAAATATCTTTAGTTCCATTTCATTTTTGGACTGCCGATGTGTACGAAGGTGCGCCAATTAGTGTTGCATCTTATTTATCAGTAATTTCAAAAGGTGCAGCTGTATTTATTTTAATGATTTTAATGTTTACTATTTTTAAACCATTAATGCATGTATGGGAAAATATGGTATATGTTGTTGCTTTGGCAACTATGTTTGTTGGTAACTTATTTGCATTACGTCAACAAAATATGAAACGCTTTTTAGCATTTTCATCTATTGCGCAAGCGGGTTTTATATTATTAGGTTTAATAACTGGAACCCAATTAGGAACAGCAACAATTGTTTATTTTGTAATGATTTATATTTTCTCAAACTTAGCAGCTTTTGGAGTTGTACAAGCAATTTCCTTAAAAACGGGCAAAGAAAATATGGATGATTATAACGGCTTGTACAGAACAAATCCTTACTTAAGTTTGGTAATGATGCTAGCTTTATTTTCATTAGCAGGAATACCACCTGTTGCAGGATTTTTTGGTAAGTTTTTCTTATTTACGGCAGCCGCAAGTAAAGGTTTTTATTTATTAGTGTTTTTAGCGGTTGTAAACGTAACTATCTCTTTATATTATTATCTTTTAGTTGTAAGAGCTATGTTTATCAGAAAAAATGAAAATCCTATTCCGTTTTTTAATAATAAATTATATATGAAATTGGGCTTGCTTATTACGGTAATTGGTATTTTAGTTTTAGGATTGTACAGCCCACTTTACGATTATATTTATGAATTAAGTTGGATTTACGGAGCTTAATTATAGGAAATTAGTTATTGGTTCTTCCTAAATAAAAAAAGAACTTTTAAATTTATTATTGTTATTTGAAAATATAACACAAATTATGGGATTAGACGGAAAACATTCTTTTGGAAGTATAGGTGAAACAAGAGTAACTTTTGTTGAAAAAAACACCAATGAAAACAGAAAAGATTTTTTAACAAAACTATTAGAACATAATGGTTTTGAAGTTATTATAGAAGAAGAAAAAAGAAAATCTGAAGAAGATCCGCAACTATACACCGTTGCAGTAACCGATATGGTTTTTAACCCAACAATATGGGTTTTTGAACGTAAATTAAAAACATTTGACGGACATAAAGTAACGCAAGATTATTGGAATCAGGTTTCTGAAGATACCAATCCACATTATTGGAAATACGCCAATTAATTATAAATATTCCTAAACGTTAAGTTTATTCTTGGCATGTTAACTTTGGTAGTTTTAGGCAAACTATGCAACCATTTTTCTTGAGTTTCACCTTTCATAAGCAATAAACTGCCTGGATGCAAAATAATTTCAACTTTTTGTTTTGATTGAATATGTTTGAAGCTAAATTTTCTGGTTGCACCTAAACTTAACGAAGCAATAACAGGATTTACACCTAATTCCCTTTCATTATCTTGATGCCAACCCATTCCTTCATTTCCATTATGATATAAATTCAACAAACAAGAATTAAATTTTTGTCCAGTTTTTAATTCCACTAAATTTTTTATCGAAAGTAATTCTGGAGTCCAGTAAATTGATTTTTTAATTGAATTTGAATACGAATATTGATAGTCTAAATCTCCAAACCAAGCAACCTTACGCGCAGTTACAATTCGTTTTCCAAACATTACCAACTCATCTTGTTCCCAAAAATTAGCTTTTAAAAAAGTATTAAAATACAAATTACATTCCTCTTTATTTAACACCAAACCATAATTATATACTTCACCATCAAAGGGTAAAATATTTTCAGCTGCTTGTGTGCTAAATAAGTTCATCAAAAAAATTAAATTGTTCCCAAAATTTTATCCATTACCCAACTAGTATGAAGTCCGGAATTACCCATTGACGGATGTTCTTTTCCACTAAAAAAGAAATCTCTCATACTTTCTACGTGAAAGTACTGTACATTTTCTGGATGCTCAATCATCAAACTTTCATTTTTTAAAGCCGTTTCCAAAATTATTGGAATGTTATCAAAAATTGACAATTTAATGGTTCCTTTACTTCCATAAATTAAAGTAACATCTTTATTTTTATTACAGCCAAAATTCCAGCTACCAGATCCAGTTACACCATTGTTATGAACCCAACAAGCAGTTATGGCGTCTTTTGCTGTATACAAACCTTGTTGATTTAAACTAATTCCATAAGCATTTTTAATATTTCCAAAATAATGGGTAAACAAATCAATTCCGTGACTTGCCAAATCATCAAAATAACCACCAGGAGCTACTAATTTATCGGTTCTCCAATTATATTTTTTTGATTGATCAATTACACTCGCTTGTTTACTTAAATGCCAATTTACATGTCGTATTTCTCCAATTACACCTTCATCAATCCATTTTTTAACTTGCACAAACCTTGGTAACGTTCTTCTATAATAAGCTACAAACAAAGGTGTATTACTTTTTTTAAAAGCCTCTACAATTTGCAAACCATCATTATAAGAAGGAGCCAATGGCTTTTCAATACAACAAGGTTTTCCTGCTGCGGCCACTTTTAATCCGTATAATTTATGAGTGTCTGGTGGTGTAGCTATATAAACAGCATCAATATCAACATCATTTATTAAATCGTCTGCATTGGTGTAATATTTTTTTACATTGTGCCTTTTCGCATAATCTTTCACTTTTTGCTCATCGCGTCTCATAACTGCATCTAAAGAAAAACCCTTTATTTTATAATACGGAGGACCACTTTTAATTTCAGTTACATCACCACAACCAATTATTCCCCAACGTATTACTTTTAATTCAGATTCCTTGCTATTCATAATTAATACAGTTTTTTATAAAAATTAAAAATACAAAGTTTTACGATTAGACCGCTATTATTAGGATAGTTTTAAATAAATAAAATTTCTTCTTCAACAATAAAATCGTACAAAATATGATCTACTATTTGTTGCGTTTCATTAGGAAATTCAAGTATTATTTTTTGATCGTTTAAAATCCATTTTTCAATTTTAGGAATATACTTTTTCTTTAACGATTTTAAAATAGGTACGTTTATCTCTTTTAAAGCACTTGCATTGAAGTGTTGTTCGTATTGATTTTTCATTGGAATTACCATGATTTTTTTTTGTAAATAAATAGCTTCTGCAGGTGTTTCAAAACCAGCACCACATAAAATTCCTTTACACGAAGCTAAGCTTTTTTCAAACTTACCACTATCAATTGGACATATGTAAACATTTTTAACTTGATAGTTTTTTTGTGCATATTTTGAAAAAACTTTCCATTTAACATGTTTAATTTCTGACAAGACCTTAATTATTCGCTTGTCAGAATACGATGGCAAATAAACAGTATAGTGCTCTTTTTCAGTTGTTTTTAAAATTCTAATATCATTTCTAATAATAGGAGTGTAAACATTATCGTTGTATTTTTTAAAATGAAAGCCATAATTTATACTGCATTTGGCATATTTTTTTAATATTAATTTTCCTATTAAATCTGTATGAGATGGTTTTGGAATATTTGGGGTGAATAATATACTTTGGTGACTTAAAGAAATGCTTTTAACATTTTTTAAATGGCAAGCCATTGCTGTAATTGGTTCAAAATCGTTAATAACCAAATCATATTCTTCTACAGGGCAATTTTTTACTTCTTTAATAATACTAAAAATAGAATTTTTTTTAAAGGTTTTAATAAAATCAATTCCTCCATTTTTACCAAAATAAAAACTTAACCCTTTATACGTATATTTAATTGGGTGAGCTATAGAAACTTCGGCTTGAGTTCCGCTTACTAAAACATCCACTTGTGCTCTATTAAATAAAGCAGGAATAATTTCTTTAGCTCTACTTAAATGTCCATTTCCTGTAGCCTGTATTGCGTATAATATTTTCATTATATTTTAAAATTAAAATCAGCTAATAATTTACCAAAAATCTCATCTGTAGATTGATCTACTAAATCAATGTTAGCTTCAGAATCATTGGTCTCTTTTTCAAAATCATCGTCATTATACTTATACACATTCCATTGGTTGTTTACATATTCTAATGCTGTTAAATTTTCTATCCAATCACCTGAATTTAAATACATTACTTTACCATTATTATTTTCAATTTCTTTAATTATTGGATGATGAATATGGCCGCAAACAACGTAATCAAACTTATTTTCTATAGCAATATTTGTGGCGGTTTCTTCAAAATTATTGATAAATTTTACTGCAGATTTAACGCTGTCTTTTATTTTCTTTGACAAAGATATTTTCCCTTTTCCAAAAAAATTACTAACAAAATTTACACAACTATTTAATAGAATAAGGGAATCATAACCAATTGCACCAAGTTTAGCTAACCATTTAGAATGCTGCATAGTAACATCAAAAACATCACCATGAAAAAACCATGCTTTTTTTCCATTTAACTCTAAAACTACTTTATTATGAATTGAAAATGTTCCCAACTTAAAATCTACAAATTTCCGTAGCATTTCATCATGATTTCCAGGTATATAGTACACCCTTTTTTCTTCAGAAATTAATTTAAAAAGATATTTGATAATTTTCATGTGTGATTTTGGCCAATAGCGTTTACTAAATTGCCAAATATCAATTATATCGCCGTTAAGAATTATTGTTTGTGGATTTATGCTTTTTAAATAGTTTAGTAACTCTTTTGCCTGGCAACCATACGTTCCTAAATGTATATCTGAAATAACAACAATATCAATATTTCTTTTCTTTTTTGTAGAATTCACCTATTTAAATTTTATTCATAAAAAATGAATAGTTATATAGGCACAAGTACAGGATTACCTGTTATTTAAAAGTTTAGAGAATATTATAATTAGGTTAAAATTTACGCTACTTTTTTACCAACATACATTAATTTATTGCCTTTTTGAATAGCATCATCGTTTAATAATGATGAAATAATATGAATTACACCTTTATTATCTTTCACAAAAACTGGAATTGCATGGGTTTCAAAATTAATTTCTTTCAAATATTTTTGATATTCTTCTTTAGAATTAAGTGTAATTTCATTTATGTACGGATAATCTCTTACTACTTCACTTAAATTAATATAATCATCGTGGTGCGTAAAAAGGTTCGTGTCTGGTTTTTGGTCTCCTTCAATCATTTCTTCAGTAGAAATTAAACGAAAAGCACCACATTCCCCAAAATCCTCCGAAAATCGGTCTAAAACAAATCTGTTAACAGAAGCACTAGCTGTTAATGCTAATAAATAACCCACATCATTTAATTCAATATTATCTATTAAATCATCTGAATATACATTTCCTTCAATAGCTTCTAAGCCAACAGCTCTTGCTTTTTCAATACTTTTTGGGTTGCTATCTATTAACACTACTCGCCTTCCATTTTCTTTTAAATAGGTTGCAATTAATCTAGAAAAACTTGAAGCACCTGCTATTAAAATACCATCGGAAGATTTAAGAAATACACCTGAAATTTTAGCAAATAACCTAGCTGTTGTTGCATTTAACACAACGGTTCCTAACACAATCATAAAAACCAACGGTGTAATATATTGCGCACCTGGCTCACCTTGCATTGTTAATTTTAAGCCAAATAAAGATGCAATACCTGCTGCTACAATTCCACGCGGACCAACCCAACTTATAAATATTTTTTCATTAAATTTTAATCCTGAATTAATGGTACTTAAAAAAACACCCAAGGGTCTTAAAACTAATATTACCACAGCAAACAGCATTATAGATTCCATATTATATAATAAATATAAATCTCCAATATTTATGTTTGCGGCCAATAAAATAAACAAAATTGAAATTAGCAAAACACTAATAGACTCTTTAAAATAAAGAATGTCTTTTAATTCTTTTGCTTTTTTATTTCCTAAAACCATTCCCATAATTACTACGGAAAGTAATCCAGATTCGTGTGCAAAAAAATCAGACAATACAAATACAAAAAGAACGCTGGCTAAGGTTGTAACATTTAGTAAATAATGCGGTATTAAGCGTTTTGAAATACCATAATAAAGACCAAATGCCGATGTAAAACCAATAGAAACACCAATTATTACTATTTTACCAAATTCTATTAAAGCTTCCTTTGTATATTCATACCCAGTACCAACGCTAATAAATTCAAATACTAAAACCGATACCAATGCTCCTATGGGATCTATTAATATACTTTCCCATTTTAATACCGTTGAAATATCTTTTTTTAATGGAATATTTCTCAAAATTGGAGCAATAACCGTAGGACCAGTTACAATAATTAATGCTGAAAATAAAAATGATATATCCCAACTTAAGTAAAAAATGTAGTGAGCCGCAATACCTGCTCCAAAAAAAGTGATTACAGAACCTAAGGTAATTAATTTTAAAATTACTGGACCAACATTTAGTATTTCTTCTTTTTTAAGTGTTAAACCACCTTCAAAAAGAATAATTCCAATTGCTAATGAAACAAAATTAAATAAACGCTCTCCCGGAAATAAGCCTTCCGTACCATTCCAAACCGGCTCTAACCATTTAGTGCCATCATCTGAAACAAGTGTAGATAAGGGACCTACAAGCAATCCAATTAAAATTAAAGGTAAAATTGCGGGTATTTTAAACCTCCATGCAAACCATTGAGCTACAATACCTAAGATGATAATTCCTGCTAATTCTAACATAAATAGTCTTAAAATTAAGGTCGAATATAACTAAAAATTACCAATTACTAAATGGGTTCTTAGATAAAACCGAATTATAATATTTTTTTTCACCTGTAACTTCCTTTCCTAGCCACAAAGGCTTTTCAAATTTAAATTCTTCTGATGGTAATTCTATTTCTGCAACAACAAGTCCTAAATTTTCTCCTATAAACTCATCTACTTCAAAAAATAAATTATTTTTTATTGGAATTAAATAACGTGTTTTTTCAATTATTGAAGGTTCACAAATAGCTAATAAATTTTGAGCTTCTTCAACAGTAATTTCCTTTTCCCATTCGAAACGTGATGTACCAGAATTGTTGGAAATACCTTTTACAGTAATAAATCCTTTATCATCTCTAATTCTAATACGCACAGTTCTTTCTGGAACCGATGATAAAAATCCTTGCGCAATTTTATATCGTTTTGTAGCAAGTTTTTTGTAATCTCCTACAACCAAAAACTTCCGTTCAATTTCTAAATTCATACAATTTATTTGAATTTTAATTCCCAAGATACACCTAAAGTAGTAACCCAAAAGAAATTTCCAGGATCAAAACTTATTTCTTGATGTGAAATCCCTAACTGAGTTCCCCAAGCATTTTGTTTACTTTTAGACGTAAAATAATATCCGAAATTAATTTTTTGAGATTCTAAACTTATAATTTTATCTTCGTTCCCTTCAAATTCAAACTGATACAATTCTGGCGAAAAACCTATACCTGCAGAAATGCTAAAATAGTTATCAGCATCACTATTATATTTTCTATAATTTAAAGTTCCTGATGTACTTGTGCCAGAATCACCAGGTGTAAAATATGGTCTGAACGACCAATAACTATTACCTGTATACCAGCCAACAGATCCTGTATAGATATTTGTTGTTTCACTATATTTTAAAGACCTTAAACCTACGGAGATTTCTAAACTATGTGGTAATGATTGATGAAGCTCTGCACCAAAACGAACATTTGGGTATAAATAAGAATTAGAAAAACCAATATTTAAATATGCATATAAACCCTTGGCAATTTTTGGATAGGCATCTATCTCAAATTGAGTACCGTTATCATTAAACCTTCTGCTAAAATTACCTCTTGCTATAATGCTCCCATATTTTGTAATTCGCTTATAGGTTAAGGCGTAAAATTGCATAGGATCAAACTCATCTGAATATAAATCTACTGATGAAGTTATTCCAACAGAGTTAAATCGTAAAGATTGATTTAAGCTTTCCAAATAATTTTTAGCATCAACATTGTTGTTGTTTAAATTTAAAATGTAATTCACCGTTTTTAGTGCATCTTCTGGGTTTTGAGATTTTTCTTCGGCCTTTGCTTTTACCAATAAAATAGCTTCACTATTGGGTAGATTTTCTAACGCTTTTTTTGCCATTTCTAAGGCACTAAAAGAAGCTTCTGACCACAATTCATTATTTATAGCAGCTACCCAAGCAGTTTCGTTTTTTGGGTCATTTTCTAGTACATGTAAAAATTCCTTTTTTGCTTGTTTGTAATTTCCATCCCAGGAATATGTACTTGCTAAAAACGAACGGATATCATTATAATTTGGGTATTTTTTTAGCAACATTACTAAGGAATCTTGCGCTTGTTTACGTTGCCCATCAAATGCTAATTTTCTTGCGGTTTCAAAAGTAACATCTGGATCTCCGTTAAATTCTTTTTGTTGCGAAAAAACAGCTGTGCAAACAAAAAATAGTACCACTAAAAATTGTTGTTGTAATTGTTTCATTTTATTTTAGGGTTTGTTTATATGCTTTATAAGTAGTATTATTTGGATATATTTTTAACAAACTATCCATTATTTTTATTGATTTATCTTTATTATTTAATCTTTCAAATGCTTTGGCTAATTTAAAGCCCAAATTACCATTTACAATCTTATTTTTATATGCTTTTTGAGCAATTTTAATAGATTTTTCATCTTGATTAGACCACCAATACACATCCATTAAAGCCAAATAACTATCGTAATAATAAGGTACGCGCTTTAAAACATTTAATAGTTCTAACTCAGCTTCTTTGTAATTACCTTCCCAAGCTAATGTTCTACCTTTTAAAGTTCGGGCATCTGCGTGATTTGGAAATTCATTTAAAACATAATTACATAATAGTTGTGCTTTTGTATATTCTTTATTAAAGGCAAATTCTTGAGCCTTTTTAAAGGTTTGATCAAATGTTAATCCTTTGGTTACACTATTAATAAAGTTTAAATCATCTTTCGTAAATTCCATTCTTAAATTTACATACTCATTATTTTTTTTTGGATAAATTTTATTTTTTAAAGTACTATAAATATTTAATTTTTTAAAAGCAGTTAACGAATCTGAAATGGTTGTTAATAATGATGGATTGGTTACTTTTTCGGTTTCAAAATTTTCATTTATTTTAAATAAATTTCCATCAGAATAGAAATACTCATCATATAAATAATCGTTTATACTTCCTTTATAACGCATTAATGGTATTTTATGAATATTTCTAAATTGTTCTGTCGTATCTAAGCCTTTACTTATCCAAGGAACGTTTTCCAACTTAATAAAATTGTAAGAATTTGTTAACAAGGATACAATACTTGGCGTTACATTAAAATGTGAAGAAACCGATTTTATTTTTTTTGGTTTATTTACCATTGGACTGTATATGTAAAATGGCACATGAAAACGACATAAATTATCTTTTTGAGCAATAGGAATTAACCTATGATCACCTGTAATTATAAAAATTGTATTTTCAAAATCTGGTCTTTTTTTGTACTCGTTTATAAATCCTTTTATAGACGTATCTGTATATAATAAACTTGCAAATATTTCTGAATTTGATTTTAATTCTGCACTTAAAACCGAATTCATTTTTTTTGTTGAAACAATGCTATCTACTTTTGATAAATACTTGTTTTTATTTGGAAATGAAAATGGTTCGTGATTAGAAATAGTCATAATTACATCTAACCTTGGAGAGGTTTTTGAATCTAAAACCGATAAAGTTTTTCTAAATATTTCTTCATCAGGATATCCCCAAGAGAAACCTTCTTCATTGGCTTCAGATTTAATATAATTTCGTCCAAATTTATCTTCATCTATTATATAATCTATGCCGTTAAATTCTAAAAAATTAATTTTTCTATCAAAACTAGATTTATCACCAGAATAAAAGGAAGTTGTATAACCATTTGCTTTTAAAATACTTATTAAAGATAAATGAGAAGGTATATTTTTTTGCTCTAAAAAACCTTGTTCTGCAAATGGCAGCGAGCCCAAAATAGATGGTAATACTCCAAAGGTTCTTCCAGTGGTACTTACAAAATTCTCCCAATATAACGACTCATCAATTAAAGAATCTAAAAAAGGTGTAAAACCTCCATAGGTATTATTTCCAACAAACTCAGCTCCTAAACCTTCAACAATAATAAAAACAATTGATGGTTTTTCTTCTTTTAAAGTTAAAAGTGGTGCTAAAACATTGTCAATTTCCGACGATGGTTTTAAAAATGGGTAATCATCTCTTCCAGATAAATCAAAACTCTCCATTTCCATTTTTTCTAGCTGAAATTTTAAAATATCAGAAACTAAATAATTTAGTTTGTTTTTATATTCGTTTTCCGAAGTTTTTGCATAAACAAATTTACTTGCGCCCAATAGCACTATTATTGCTGATATAAGTACTGTTCTTTTTTCTAAAAACAACTTGTTAAAAGCAATAATTAAACTTAAAAAACTGCCTACAAATATCAAATATGGCACAAAGTATCCTATTGAAAAAGCAACCGAAGAAGAAACTGTTGTAGTTATATCGTTATAAGAATACCCCAATAAATCTGCGCCTAAATTTAACAAGGTTGTTAAACTATAATTTACCAATGCATATTGACCTATTACTATAATTGAAATAATAATTTGCATACAAATTATTGCTGTTTTTTTATGAAAATATGCAATTAAAAAATAAATTGGAAAAAGCAAAAGGCAAATAAGTAAACCTGTCCAAATATCATTCAACCACTTATAAAACACCATTGATCCAAAAGAAATATTCATGTTTTTTGAAGATAACTGGTACACTTCAAAAAAACTTATAACCCAAAAAGTAACTACTAAAGCTAAAAAAAAGTAGCAATATTTATATATTTCTTTTAAATGTAGTTTTAGTTCCATACTAAAAATAGTTCAGTTATGTTTTTGCCATTCCTTTTCTAACCATTACTCCCCATTTTTTCTTTTTATTAAAGTAATAATCATAATTTCCTTTAATTGCTGCATATAAAATTACCGGATGTAAAATAAAAGGTTCTAAAAGTGTAACTAATATTAGTTTAAACCCAGTTCCTTTCTTTTTATATTGATGAAAAGTTAACTCTTCCGAAAAAATTGCTACCAAGGTAAATGCTACTGAAAACAAATATGCCAGCAAAAAGAAACCAAATGCATAATCCCATCTAACAATATCTAAAGCTATTAAAATAATAAAATATAACATTCCTACAACCTCAATAATAGGAGCTAATCTTTCATAAAAAAACCAATATGGAAAACTTAACATTCCCAACAAATTATAATTGGGGTTGAAAGCAATTTTTCTGTGTGTTTTTAATGTTTCAATGGTTCCTCTGGTCCAACGGTTTCTTTGTGATATTAAAATTTTGTAATTATCTGGGGCTTCTGTCCAACATAAAGGATCTGGAATATAAGCTACTTTATATTTAACTTTTTTCTCTTCCATTCGCCTTCTCATTCTTACAATTATTTCCATATCCTCACCAACCGTATTGGTATCATACCCTCCAGCTTCAATGGCTATTTTTTTCTCAAACATTCCAAAAGCTCCAGAAATAACAAGCAATCCGTTTAATCTGCTCCACGCCATTCTTCCTAATAAAAAGGATCTTAAATATTCTAATATTTGGGCTATTTCAATCCATTTTTTCGGTAAATTAACGTCTAATAATTTTCCTTCTTTAATAGTACAAGCATTGGCAATTCTAATAACTCCACCTGAAGCAATAACTCTTTCATCGGTAGCTTCTAAAAACGGTTTTATCATTTTTTGAAGTGAGTCTTCTAGCAATAAACAATCAACATCAATACAAGCGCAATATTTACTATTTGATATGTTTAAACCAAAATTTAAAGCATCGGCTTTTCCTCCATTTTCTTTATCAACTACTATTAATTTTTCAAAAGCTGGATTTGTAGATTTAAATACACCTGCTCTTAAGGGTTGAGTTGGTATTTGCTCGTTAATTAAGTAATTAACCTTTACCAAATCATAGGCTTTAATTAGCAAATCTAAACTATTATCTTTACTCCCATCGTTTACAATTATTACATCATAATTAACATAATGACTTGATAGTAAAGACCTTACGTTTTCTATAATATTTAAACTTTCGTTGTATGCTGGTGCTATTATTGAGATGGAAGGTGAAACGGTTGAAGAAAGAATATCATCATAATCTACAAAACTATTTTTTTTCATGTATTGATTTGATTCAATAGCCGAAATAATAGCTAATATTATGTACGACATAATTACAGAAAACGCATATATAAAAAATAGTATATGTATTATTAAAAGTAAAATTCTTATCGTGCTACTATCCATACTTAACTTACATTGCTTCTAAATAATTAAAAATTCTTTCATTATCAATTTCAGTAGTATTTAATTTTATAGCATGCCATTTATTAACATCTATCATTTTTAAAAGTTTAAATGCTAAAAATCTAATTTCAAAATTCGCATTTGATGTATTTTCAATAATAAAACTCTCATCTTCAGCATCTATTACTTCTTCAAAAATTTTAAAAAATGAAATTTGTTCTTCGTTACTTCTATCAAAAAAATTTGGCTTTATAATTTCTTTTATCTCTTTTACATGAAAATATCCTAAAATTTCTATAGCACAAATTCTTATATCTTTATTGATATGATTTAAAAGTTCTAATAAAATTTCTATAACCTGAAACTGGTTGTAAATTTTAGCTAATTTTAATGCAAAAAGCACAACGGAATCATTATCAGATTTTAGCCAAGGAGAAATATCTGTAATTTCTTGGTCATCAAATTTTTGAAGAATTTCTAACAATTGTATTTGATTCCATTCTGAAATAGGTGTTTTTAAATTATTTAAAAACTCTAGTCCTTTAAACTGAAATAAACTAACGTAATAAAGTTGTACTTGATTTCTAACTTCATGTTTAGGATGATTTTGGTATTTATTTATTTCATTATAAGCAGTTTTCACTTCAAATTGCGTTAACTCTTTAATTCCTAATGCAATTATTTCCCATTTTTTACTCTCTAGTTTATTAATAGAGTAATTTATAAGACCTGTTTTTATGTATAATAAATTAATTGCTGTGGCAATTTCTCCAGAAACATCATTTTTTAATTTTGATAAAACTGAAATTAAAATATTTCTTTTAAATGTGTTTTTAGCACAAGATTTCATTTTATCACTAATTTTTTTCTGCTCACTACTAATCTCTACATCAATATCACCAGAATATAAATAGGTTATTAAGTTGGTTTCGTATTGGGTAAATAATTCTTTTAAAACGGATTCTTCACCACGTAAATAGCTTCTTAAATAATATAAATAAAAAAGAAATAAAATAATTAATAAAGTTAACCCAACACTACACAACCAAACAATTTGAAGCAAAATTGGAAGTTGATAGAAATATTGTAAAACATTTTGGGAAATACTCATAACTTATTAACATTCTTTATTTACATCAGTAATCTTTTTATTCTGATGACCAATTCATTTGGGCTAAATGGTTTTCCCATAAAATCGTTTGCGCCTAAATTAAATGCTTTTAGCACCATTTCTTCCTGGCCAGCTGCCGAAAACACAATAATTGGAATTTTTAAATTTAATTTATTACGTACATGGCTAATTAATTCTAATCCACTAATAAAAGGCATCATAATATCAGTTAAAACCATTTCTGGATTATGTTCTTCTATTAACTCTATTCCTTTTTTTCCGTCTTCAGCAATAAAAAGTTGATACCCTTCTTTTTCTAGTCTAAATTTTAATAATAAAGACAAGGTTGTGTTATCTTCAGCCAGTACAATTTTTTTTGAATTACTCATTTTTTAATGTTTTTAATTCTTCTTTCAACTCTTCTTTAACTTTTTCTGCTATTTGGAAACATTTAGTTAAAAGTTCTTCTACATTCTTTAAATCGTCTTTTTTCTCAAATTTTTTCATTAGTGAGTGCACAATTGGTTCCATTTTGCTAATTCCAAACATACTAATATTTGGTTTTATTTTATGTGTAGCTCTGTGCAATTCATCCCAATTTTTGGCTTTTAATTCTTTAGCGGCAATTTTCAAATATTCATCTAAATCTTTTAAAAACAATTGAATAAGCAATATTAAAATTGAAGATTCATTTAAAGATTCTTGTTTTAAAAACTCTAAATCTGTATACTTTTCTTGAATAGTATTATTTTCAGGGTTTTCTTCTTCTTTTTTATCCTTAATTTTTAAATGAGTGCTATTGCCATATTTTTTTAATATTTTAAACAACTCCTCTTTTTTAAATGGTTTTAACACATAGTCGCTCATTCCTGCATCAAGTGCTCTTTTTAAATCGTCTTCAGATGTATAAGCGGTCATTGCAATAATTGGCGTTTGCGCTGCTTCCGAAGAAAGGTCGTTTTTTATAATTTTTGCGGCTTCATAACCATCCATAACAGGCATTTGAATATCCATTAAAATAATGTCGTAATTATTTTTCTGAACCTTTTTCACTCCTTCAATTCCATTGTTTGCAACATCTACAACACACTGCCAGCGTTCTAACCTAGTTGTTGCTAATAACTGATTGGTTTTATTATCTTCTACCAATAAAATGTTTAAATTAAGGTTAATATCTTCTGGTAAAATTTCACCATTTAATTTATCGTCAACTTTTGTTATATCAACCTTAAATGGTAGTGTCATTTTAAATACACTTCCTATTCCAAATTTGCTTTCAACATTAATTTCCCCGTTATATAATGCAACTAATTTTTTTACAATTGCCAATCCTAATCCAGTTCCTCCATAAATTCTAGAAGTATCGCTTTTTGCTTGCGTAAAAACTCCAAACACTGTACTTATTTTATTTGAAATTATACCAATTCCTGTATCTTTTATTTCAAAATAAATTTGAGCAATTTCGTTTTCATCTTTTTTTAATTTTACCAAAACCTCCACAGTACCTTCATTGGTAAATTTTACAGCATTTCCTATAAGGTTAAGTAAAATTTGGCCTAAACGTGTTGGGTCTCCTAAAACAAATTTAGGCGTGTTTGGATTAATTATTAAATTTAACTTTATCTTTTTCTCAGCAGCCTTTAATTTCATTAAATTAACAACTTCATTTAATCTTTTATAAAGATCAAAAGGAATGTTTTCAATTTCTACATTATTAGAGTCGAGCTTTGCCAAATCTAACACATTATTAACAAGAGAAAGCAAAATTTCACCAGAATTCTTCATAGTTTCTAAATGCTTTTTTTGCTCTTTTGTTAACACGGTTTCTAACAACAATTCTGTAAATCCGATAACTGCGTTTAAGGGAGTTCTAATTTCGTGACTCATATTTGCCAAAAACTCGTCTTTAACCTTCGCAGATTTTTCTGCTGTTTCCTTGGCTTCTTTTAACTCTATTTCAGCTGAAATTCTGCTAGTTATATCAGTTCCAATAGAAATATAAGTATCATTTAACCCTTTTGATAATTGCCACTCAATCCATTTATAATCTCCACTTTTTGTTTTTATACGCCTTCTTGATATATCAACAAATCCTTTCACATGAAAATACACAAAATTATGAATAGCCTCTTTTACTTTTTTGGCTTCCGACTCGTTTTCATAGGTTAATTTCCACCAATTTTCACCCATAATTTCCTCTTCACTATAACCCAGCATTGTTTCAACAGATGGAGAACAAAAAATTACATTGTCTTTGTTGTCACTTACCAAAATCATAGCATCCACACTATTTATAATTGCATTAGAATGGAATGAAGCAATTTCATCTGATTTTCTTTTTGTGATATCTACGCCAACAGAAGTAAATGTATTTTTATTGGGCATAGAATCTCTCCACTCTATCCATTTATAATTACCGTCTACACATTTAACTTTTGTTTCGTAAGGTTTTTTGGATAACTTTATTTTACCAGCTAAACAATCTTTAATTTTTTCTTTACTGAAAAATATTTCTTCACCCGAAAAATATGTTTTTTCCCACCAATTTTCTTTTAGATTATTAGAAATACTAAAACCTAATAAAACCTCACAATATGGAGATATGTACACAACATCTCCATTATTATTAAAAGAAATTACCAACAAATCTAACTCTGCTATTTCTGGTAATTCTATGTTTTCTATTTGTTTATTTGCATTCAAATTATACCAAATTTAAATTTTCTACTGTTTAATTTTGACTAATGTTAAAATTCTTCTATTTATACTTATCATTAAAATAAATAAATGTTAAAGTTTTAATTTAATAAATAATAACGTTTATTATAAAAACAAAGTAATTCTTTTAAAAATTCTTACCATTCAATATTTTCAAAAATAACCTTTTTATATTTAAATAATTATGATATTTTTTTGTTTTTTGAGATTTAATTTTAATTATATTTGTACCGAAAAATGCATTCTTAAGGCATTATTAATTGGCAATGAAAACAACCGTTAAATTTGTGTTTAACTTTCCAAACACATTTTTTAGATTTAGCACTCTTGTCATTCGACAGAGATAATCATCAAAATTTCCCAACTATTTAGTCAACTATTTCTTAAATAAAACTAGGTGTAAAGTTCTGTGGTACAAGCAATTTACCTTTATTAATACAATTATTAAATATTGCAATTTAGATGAATTTTAGAATTAAAAATTAAACAAATGAAAGCACTTTTAACTTTTTTTACAATTATTTCTTTAGCCTTTGGCAAAAACGATCAGGAAGTATTAACAATGAAAGCCGTATTTGACGGATTTGAAGATGATACTTATTATTTTACAGATAGCGAAGATGAAACATACTACATTCAAGAAGTTTCTGCTGAGGTTAGTAAAATTTACGATTTAAAAGATGTAAAATACAACGGTAAAACTTTTAACGTTACGTATGAAACTCAAAAAAGAATGGATGACAGTAACGAACCTTATGAAGTTTTTGTAATTACAAAATTAACATTAATTGAATAAAAAAAAGGGAGCTAAATACTCCCTTTTTTATTGACTATTCATTAATAAATTTAGTAACTTCACTTTATAATTGATCAAAAATTAACTAAAAAAAATGCAAAAAAAAGTTAAGGAAAATCATTTAAAAACAGACTTTATTAAAAGAAATTTTTTATTTGTTTCGCGCTGGGGAGAATCTTTAGATATTGCTTATGCAACTCAACAAGAAGGCAATGCAGTTAAATTATTTATTGAAGATAAACCTTCTAAAGAAATTGGATACGGATTTGTACCAAAAGTACCTAACTGGAAAAAACATGTTGATTGGGCAGATATTGTTGTGTTTGATTATACTGGTTACGGAAAAGAAAGTGAAGAACTTAGAGCTGCCGGAAAAATTGTTTTTGGCGGATCAACCTATACTGATCAACTAGAATTAGACAGAAATTTTGGGCAAGAAGAGTTAAAAAAACACAAAGTAAAAATTTTACAATCTAAAGAGTTTTTTAATTTTCAAGACGCTATTGCGTATGTAACAAAAAACCCCGATGCCTATGTTATTAAACCTTGCGGAGAAACTCAAGAACTAAAACAACTACTTTTTGTTGGTAATGATGATGAAGGAATTGATGTTATTCATGTATTAAACGCCTATGAAAAATCTTGGGGAAACGATTTTGGAAACTTTCAACTTCAAAGAAAAGTAAAAGGTGTAGAAATATCGGTTTCGGCATTTTTTAATGGAACTACATTTTTAACACCTATAAACGTGTGTTTTGAACATAAAAAACTATTTCCTAAAGAATTAGGCGTGTCAACAGGCGAAATGGGAAGTAGTATGTTTTGGGTAAAACACTCACCAATTTTTGAAGCAACACTTAAAAAATTTGAAACCACTTTAAGTAAAAAAAACTTTATTGGACATATTGATCTTAATTGTATAGTAAATGGCAATGGCATTTATCCGTTAGAATTTACTTCCCGTTTTGGATTTCCTCAAATCTTTATTCAAAGAGCCGGAATTACAGAACCTATTGGAAATATGCTATACAAAATTGCAAGCGGACAAAACTTCTCTATAAATGTTAAAAAAGGGTTTCAAATTGGCGCCTTTATTGTGGTTCCTCCATTTCCTTTTGATGATAAAAAAACTTTTGAATTGTTCTCTAAAGATTCTATTGTTATATTTAGAAAAGAATCTAAAGAAGGAATTCATCCAATGCATTTAAAAAGAATAAATGACGAATGGCTAATAACTGGCAATACCGGAATAGCCGTAATGGTTTCAGGAACTGGTTTAACAATGAAAGATGCGCAAAAAATGATGAATAACAGAATTAATAATATAATTGTAAACAATAGTTATTACAGAACAGATATTGGAGACAGATGGTTTGACGATTCTGACAAACTATGGTCTTGGGGATTATTATAAACAACCAAAATTTAGCGGTATGAGTCTTATTTTCAGCAAATTAAAAGGAAATCCAAATCAATTTTTTGATATTCTACCAACTGAATGGAAAAATTTGATTGTGCCAAATTGGGTGCATTATAAAAAAACCGCTACTATTTATGTAATTAAAGAAGCGCACGAAATAATTTGTGGTGGCATTGTTTTTTCTGAAAAATTAAATGAAATGACTCCTTTTGAGATTGAACACTTACATTTATTTTCTGAAGGATATAATTACTTAGGTTATATTTGGGTTGTTGAACACAAAAGAAATCAAAAATTAGCTTCAAAATGGTTAAACTGTTTAAAAGAAACACATCCACATCAAAAATATTGGCTAACTATTGAAGAGGAAGAGCTTAACTATTTTTACAAAAAAAACGATTTTAAATTATTTGCTGAAAACAAGATTGATTTTAATAACAATTTAAAAGAATGGATTTTTATTTATCCTTAATTATTTAAAGAACCATTGTAAAACTGCATTCCTAAAGTTGCTTTTTTATCAAAATCAAACAATGTAGCATTATCCCAATGTGAACCTTGCGCCCATTGAGTACTACAATTTGTACTTACCCAAGCTGGCTCCCAATAAATAAGTCCTTCACCTCCAGCATTTATAATAATTTCTTTTAATTTTAAAAGATAATCTAACTGTCCATGTTGTGTTGCCGGATAACCAGAAATTAACGCATCATTATTTAAAATATTGCTAGCTTCATCGGCATTTTCAAGGGTAAAAGGATATGCTGTTTCTACAATTATTAATCTTTTATTATAGGTATTAATCAATGTTTTTAATGGTATTGAAAGCGTTTCTAATTTATATTCAGACCAAATTGGATAATACGATAAGCCTATCCAGTCAAAATCTGTTACTCCGTTTTTTGTTGCCTCATTAAACCACCACAACGCATTCTCCGGCTGTGCAATATGCAACATCACTTCAATATTTTTATTATTAACTTTAGAAATATCTCTAACTGCTTTAATTCCACTATTTATTAATGTTGAATTTCTAGTCCAATCTATTGGCCATTTTAATTCGCCATGTTGCAAAATCATTGGGTTAATTTCGTTTCCAACTTGCACAAAATCTGGCAATAAATTTAAAGTTGCTAAATTGTTTAAAGTAGTATAGGTATAATTATACAGCAAATTACTTAATTCCGTAGTATTATTTATTTGGCTTAACCAAGCTGCAGGAATTTCTTGTTTTTCAGGATCAGCCCAATTATCAGAATAATGAAAATCGAGCAACACTTTCATTCCTTCGGCTTTTGCTTTTGAAATTGTAACTTTTACATCTTCAAAGTTGGAATAATTTGTCCAAGTTGGATTGTTCCATAAACGAACACGAATTAAATTTGCACCAGCTTCACTAAATATTTTATATGGGTTTTTTATAGTTCCTTCGCTATTTTTATAGGCTGCGCCACAATCTAACATTTCATTTACATACGATAAATCTGCACCATAATAAAAACTAACCTTCTCTATTAGCTCTTCTTCAACTTCAGACTTTCCAGGGTTTGAATTTCCACAAGAAAAACAACTAATTATTAAACTAAGAAATATAATTTTTAAAAGACTTTCCATTTTTTTTTGCAACAATTATAGTTTTAAAAAACTTGTTAATTCTCAAATTTAAAATATTCTATTAAGTAGCTCCACCAGGACTCGAACCTGGATCAAAAGTTTAGGAAACTTCTATTCTATCCCTTGAACTATAGAGCCATTTAAAAAAGCACAATAAATTTAATACTATTAATTGAGCTACAATTAAATAAATTAATTTATATCAAAAAACAGATGCAATTTTGCTTAAAATTTACATTATTTGGAATTTTAATAAACTCTTTATAAATATACTACCTTAAAATATTGTAAAATTGCATTTTAAAACTTATACCTAAAAATATTTAAAATGAGGTCTAAAAAACATTGTAATATTCCAATTTTTATCCCTGAATTAGCGTGTCCTCATCAATGTGTTTTTTGTAATCAGGAAAAAATAAGTAACACTTTTTCTATTCCTAAACCCAATGATATAAAAAATATTATTGATAGTTATTTAGAAACAATTCCAGAAGGTTCAGAAATAAACATTGCCTTTTTTGGAGGTAGTTTTACTGGCATCCCTAAAGAGGAAATGATTAGCTATTTAAAAGCTGCATATCCGTATGTGAAAAATGGCCAAGTTCAAGGAATTCGTATTTCAACAAAACCAGATTATATTACAGAACCTATTTTAGATATTTTAGAACAATTTGGAGTAACTGCTATAGAATTAGGAGCGCAATCTACAAACGATTTAATTTTAGTAAAATCTGGAAGAGGTCATAAATTTGATGCTATTGAAAAAGCTGCACATCTTATTCATAAAAGAAACTTTGAATTAGGACTGCAAATGATGCTAGGTTTACCGCATGATACTTTAGAATTATCTTTACAAACAGCCAGAGATATTGTAAAGTTAAAAGCAAATACTACTAGAATTTATCCAACCGTTGTTGTAAAAGGAACTGTACTAGAAAAAATGTATTTAAACGGAAGCTACAAAGCACTTTCATTAGAAGAAGCTGTTAATTGGAGTAAAGAAGTTTTAAAAATATTTAACAACGCTGGAACTAAAGTTTTAAGAGTTGGATTACACCCTTCGGAGGAATTAGAATTAGGAAAATCTTTGGTTGCAGGCCCTATTCACCCTTCTTTTAAAGAAATGGTATTGTCAGAATTATGGAATGATATTTTACTAGAAAAACTCACTACCAAAGGAGATTTAAAGGTTAAAGTTGCTAAAAATCAATTAAATTACGCTGTTGGTTACAAAGGAAAAAATAGAGATTTTTTTAAAAATAAAGGGTATAACATTAAATTTACAAGTAATACAATGCTTAAAAATTTTGAGATAGATGTATGCTATAATTGACCACCGAGCTCCTTTAACAGTAAAAAAAAATCTTGCAAAATACGTTAACAATGTTTTTGAATTTTCAAGTGAAGGAATTACCTACAACTCAATTTCTGGCCATCCTGATATTTTTATGTTTCAAGATAAAAACAATCTTATAATTGCTCCAAACACACCTAAAAATTTAATAAACTTTCTTAATGAAAAATCCATAGCATTTACTTTGGGAGAAAAACCTGTAGGTATAAATTTAGATAATAGCGTACTTTACAATTGCTTGGCTACTGATAAATATTTCTTTTGCAAACAAGGCAAACCAGATAGTAGTATTCAAAAAAAACATAGCAACAAAACCTTAATAAATATTCCACAATCGTATGCTAGATGCAGTATGTTTAGTGTAGAAAACAACATAATTACATCAGACAAAGGCATTGTTAAAACCCTTAAAAAAAATAACATTACAAATTTTTATTTCGAGCCTTCAGAAATAAAAATAAAAGATCATAAAAATGGTTTTATTGGCGGAACAATGGGCGCTACTGAAAATACAATATTTTTTTTAGGTAATTTACTAAAACATAAAGATGGCCAAGCATTATCCAAATTTTTAAGTATCAATAATAAAGAAATTATTTGCTTGGGTAATGATTATTTATATGATGGTGGCGGAATATTCTTATTAAATACATAAACTAAAAAAGCCTCTACATTTCTGTAAAGGCTTT
>NZ_JBFHHX010000031.1:0-28801 GCF_041596795.1 Lutibacter sp. | reverse complement strand
TTCTACCAATACAATGCCTTCTTGGGAGTTAGCACAACCATTTAGATATATGTGTCAAAATGGTGAAATAAACACCTTAAAAGGAAATGTAAGTAGAATGCGAGTTCGTGAAGAAATTATGAGAAGTGAAGTTTTTGGCCCTCAAATGGAAAAACTATTTCCAATAATATTGCCAGGAAAATCAGATTCTGCATCTATGGATATGGTTGTTGAATTACTTACACACTCCGGAAGATCATTACCAGAAATTATGATGATGATGATTCCTGAAGCCTGGGAAAAGCACAAAACAATGTCTCCAGAAAGAAAAGCCTTTTACGAGTATAATGGATGTATTATGGAACCTTGGGATGGTCCTGCATCAGTACCATTTACAGATGGAGATTATGTAGGCGCCCTATTAGATAGAAACGGTTTAAGACCATCTAGATATACAATTACAAAGAGTGGAAAACTAATTATGGCATCAGAAATTGGTGTTTTTAATATTGATCCTGCTGATGTTGAAACTCATGGTAGATTAGAACCAGGAAAAATGTTCTTGGTAGATATGAATGAAGGACGTATTATTAAAGATGAAGAAATTAAAAGTAAAATTGTTTCTGAAAGACCCTACAAACAATGGTTAGATAAAACAAGATTACATTTAAAAGATATACCATACGAAAATGAAATCTGCCCAATTGAAACCATTGACATTAAAACTCGACAGCGTTTATTTAATTATACTATTGAAGATATTCAAGAGATAATTACGCCAATGGCACAAAAAGGAAAAGAAGCTTTAGGATCTATGGGAACAGATACGCCTTTAGCCGTTTTATCCGATAAACCACAATTAATTTCCAATTATTTTAAACAATTATTTGCACAAGTTACAAACCCACCTTTAGATGGTATACGAGAAGAAATTGTAACAGATATTAGTTTAAATTTAGGTAAAGACAGAAATATTTTTAGCATTACCGAACGACAGTGTAGAAAATTAAGAATTCAAAACCCTGTTATTTCTAATGATGATTTAGAAAAAATAAGAAATATTACTGTTGAAAGTTTTAAAGCTGTAACCATTGAAATGCTTTATCCTAAAGACAAAGGAATGAATGGTTTAGAAGAAGCCTTGGATAATATAATAATTCAAGTTACCAAAGCTTTAGATGAAAAAGCAAATATTATCATTTTATCTGATAGAGGTGTAAACAAAGAATTTGCACCAATCCCTTCCCTTTTAGCTTGTTCCTATGTAAATCATCAAATGAATCGTTTACGCAAGCGTTCTTATTTCGATATTATAATAGAATCTGCTGAACCTCGCGAACCACATCATTTTGCTACGTTATTTGGTTATGGAGCAAGCGCAATAAATCCATATATGGTGAATGAAATCATCAGAATGCAAGTAAAAGAAGGATTTATTAAAGATATGGACGAACAAAAAGCTGTAGACAATTTTAATAAAGCTATTGGTTACGGTATTTTAAAAATAATGAACAAAATTGGAATCTCAACATTACATTCATACAGAGGTTCTCAAATATTTGAAATTGTTGGTTTTAACTCTCAATTTGTAGATAAATACTTCCCATATACAACTTCTAGAATAGAAGGTATTGGATTATATGAAGTTGAAAAAGAAATTAACGAAAGATACAAATACGCTTATCCAGATACTTTAATTGATAAACGTTTAGGGCTTAATATTGGCGGAGAATACAGATGGAGACGTAATGGAGAAAGACATATGTTTAACCCAACTACTGTTGCAAAATTACAACAAGCTGTAAGATTAAGTGATCAGGCTAGTTATGATGTTTATGCAAAAACAGTTAACGAGCAATCGGAAAATTTAATGACGATCCGTGGTTTATTTGAATTTGATAATTTTGATCCAATTCCATTAGAAGAAGTAGAACCTTGGACAGATATTGTAAAGCGATTTAAAACCGGAGCAATGTCTTACGGATCTATCTCTAGAGAAGCACATGAAAACTTAGCAATTGCCATGAACCGTATTGGAGGTAAATCCAATTCTGGTGAAGGTGGTGAAGATAGAAAACGTTTCCAAAAAGACATAAATGGCGATAGCCGTAACTCTGCAATTAAACAAGTTGCATCTGGCCGATTTGGAGTAACTTCTCACTATTTAACAAATGCTCAGGAAATTCAAATTAAAATGGCTCAGGGTGCAAAACCTGGAGAAGGAGGACAATTACCTGGTGAAAAAGTATTACCTTGGATTGCAGCTGCACGTAATTCAACTCCGTTTGTAGGATTAATTTCTCCCCCTCCTCATCATGATATTTATTCTATTGAAGATTTAGCTCAATTAATTTTCGATTTAAAAAATGCAAATCGTGAAGCAAGAATTAATGTAAAATTAGTTTCTGAAGTTGGGGTTGGTACAATTGCTGCCGGAGTATCAAAAGCAAAAGCCGATGTTGTACTAATTTCTGGTTACGACGGTGGAACTGGAGCTTCTCCTTTAACATCTTTAAAACACGCTGGTCTTCCTTGGGAACTTGGATTGGCTGAGGCCCAACAAACTTTAGTACTAAATAACTTAAGAAGTAGAATTGTTGTAGAATGTGATGGACAATTAAAAACAGGGCGTGATGTTGCTATTGCTGCATTATTAGGTGCTGAAGAATTTGGATTTGCAACAGCTCCTTTAGTAGCTTCTGGATGTATTATGATGCGTAAATGCCATTTAAATACATGTCCGGTTGGAATTGCAACTCAAGACAAAGAGTTACGTAAAAACTTTAAAGGCACACCAGAACATGTAATTAACTTCTTCTATTATATTGCAGAAGAATTAAGAACCATTATGGCTAAACTAGGTTTTAGAACTATTGATGAAATGGTTGGTCAAACCCATAAAATAAATGCAAATAAAGCTATTACACATTATAAAGCCAAAGGTTTAGATTTAACATCTATTCTTCATAGACCAGAAGAATACAGCAAAATGCCTTTAAAAAACACTGAAAAACAAGATCATTTTTTAGATGATGTATTAGATTTTGAAATATTAAAAGACTCTCACAGAGCTTTATATAGAAAAGAAAAAATGACATTATCATACCCTATCAAAAACACAGATCGTTCGGTTGGTGCAATTGTTAGTAACGAAATTTCAAAAATATACGCTCATTTAGGATTACCAGAAGATACCTTAAGTATTAACTTTACAGGTTCTGCAGGACAAAGTTTAGGAGCTTTTACAACACATGGATTAACATTTACAGTTGAAGGAAATACAAATGATTACTTAGGAAAAGGACTTTCTGGAGGAAAATTAATTATTAAAAAACCTGCAACAGCAACATTTCCTGCTGAAAAAAATATAATTGTAGGTAATGTTTGTTTATTTGGAGCTGTAGAAGGGCAGGCATATATTAATGGTATTGCCGGTGAAAGATTTGCTGTTCGTAACTCTGGAGCAATTGCGGTTGTAGAAGGAGTTGGAGATCACTGTTGTGAATATATGACAGGTGGTAAAGTGGTTGTACTAGGAAGTACCGGAAGAAATTTTGCAGCTGGTATGAGTGGAGGAATTGCTTATGTTTATGATCCTGAGAATAAATTTATTAATGGATTATGCAATACAGAAACTATTGAATTTGAAGATATTTTAGAAGAAGATGCTGCAGATTTAAAAGCAATGATTGAAAAACATGTGCTATACACAAACAGCGAACAAGGAAAAAGATTATTGGCAGATTGGGAAACTAGCTTAAGCAATTTTGTTAGAATAATGCCAACTGAATATAAACGTGCATTAAAACGTTTAGAGACAGAAGAACAAATGGTTGAAGAATTAACAGCATAGAGAAGATGGGAAAAGTAACAGGTTTTAAAGAATTTGAAAGAAAAGATGAATCATACACGGAAGTTAAAAAGCGTGTAGAGCATTATAATGAATTTACAATTTCACTTGATGAAGCTGAAATTACCAAACAAGGGTCTAGATGTATGGATTGTGGAATCCCATTTTGTCACAGTGGTTGTCCACTTGGTAATTTAATTCCAGATTTTAATCATATGGTATATCAAGGAGAATGGCAAAAAGCTTCTTGGATATTACACTCAACAAACAATTTTCCAGAATTTACAGGTCGTTTATGTCCTGCTCCTTGCGAAAAGGCTTGTGTATTAGGATTAATTGAAGATCCAGTATCTATAGAAAATCTAGAAAAAACAATTGTTGAACGTGCCTTTAAAGAAGGCTGGATTAAACCACAAATTCCAAAGAAAAGAACTGGAAAAACAGTAGCTGTTGTAGGTTCTGGACCTGCAGGTTTAGCAACTGCACAACAATTAAACAGAGCTGGACATACAGTTACAGTTTTTGAAAGAGATGATGAAGTTGGTGGACTTTTACGCTACGGAATTCCTAATTTTAAATTAGAAAAAGGAATAATTGATCGAAGAGTAGAAATACTAAAGGCTGAAGGAATTACCTTTAAAGTAAATGTAAATGTTGGAGTAAACTATAGTGTAAAAGAACTAAAAGCATTTGACGCAGTTGTTTTATGTGGTGGAGCAACTGAAAGAAGAGGATTGCCAACTCCAGGAGCTGATGCAGATGGTGTTGTACAAGCTATGGATTTTTTAACTCAACAAACAAAAATTGTTTTAGGTAAAAAAGTAGAAAATCAAGTTTTAGCTACTGATAAACATGTGATTGTTATTGGTGGTGGAGATACAGGTTCAGATTGTGTAGGAACATCAAACCGACAAGGAGCAGCATCTGTTACTAATTTTGAAATTATGCCAAAACCTCCAGGGCAACGATCTCCTTCAACACCTTGGCCTTATTGGCCTTTACAACTAAAAACTTCTACTTCTCATAAAGAAGGATGTGAAAGAAACTGGTTGATAAATACAAAGGAATTTATTAAAGATGCATCTGGTAAATTAACTGCCTTAAAAACAGTAAATGTTGAATGGAAAATGGTTCCTGGCCAACGTCCTCAATTAATTGAAGTTGAAGGTACAGAAAAAACATGGCCTTGTGATTTAGCCTTATTAGCGCTAGGTTTTACAGGTCCTGAAAGCACTATTGCCGATCAATTAGGAATAAAAAAAGATGAACGATCTAACTACCAAGCAGAATATGGAAAATATCAAACTAATATTCCAAATATATTTGCTGCTGGAGATATGAGAAGAGGACAATCTTTAATTGTTTGGGCAATTTCTGAAGGTAGAGAAGCTGCCAGACAAGTTGATATTTTCTTAATGGGTAAATCTGATTTACCTACAAAAGGAAAAGGAGATTTAGTTGGTGTTTAAAATATTAAAACAACACTTAAAAGCCCTTAAAAATTAATTTTTAAGGGCTTTTTTTATAAAATTACACCAAGTATTAAAAGAATTAATGCCTTTTTTTAATAAAATGAAACATTAAAACTTATTAAAAAAACTAAAAGAACACCAAAATAAACAAGGTTCTTTTGGTGTTCTTTATTAATTAAGTTAATTATTTATTTAAATTCAGCAAAGAAATCATTTCCTTTATCATCTACTAATAAGAATGCTGGGAAATCTTCAATTCTAATTTTACGAACCGCTTCCATTCCTAATTCTGGAAAATCAACTACTTCAACAGATTTAATACTGTTTTTTGCCAATATTGCAGCTGGCCCACCAATAGAACCTAAATAAAAACCTCCATTAGCTTTACAAGCATCTGTAACTTGTTGTGAACGGTTTCCTTTTGCAACCATTACCATACTTCCTCCAACTTTTTGGAATTCATTTACGTATGGATCCATTCTACCAGCAGTTGTTGGCCCAAAACTACCAGAAGCCATTCCTTTAGGTGTTTTTGCTGGTCCTGCATAATAAATAGGGTGATCTTTAAAGTACTGAGGCATTTCTTCACCATTTGCAAGCATTTCGCTAATTTTTGCATGTGCCATATCACGTGCAACAATTAAAGTTCCTCTTAGACTAAAACGTGTTTTAACTGGATATTTTGATAATTCTTCACGTATTTTATCCATAGGTTGATCCAAATCTAACTCAACTGCATCCTTTAAATGTGGTGCTTCTTTAGGTAAGAATTGACTAGGATTTTTTTCTAATTCTTCCAGAAAAATTCCTTCCTCTGTAATTTTTCCTTTTACATTACGATCTGCACTACAGCTAACTCCTAATCCTACCGGGCAAGATGCAGCATGACGTGGTAAACGAATTACTTTTACATCATGTACAAAATATTTACCCCCAAATTGTGCTCCTACTCCACTTTCCTGACAAATTTTTGTAATTTTTTCCTCCCATTCCAAATCACGAAAAGCTTGTCCGCCATCATTTCCTTCAGTTGGTAAATGATCTAAATAACCAGCTGATGCTTTTTTTACAGTTGCTAAATTTGCTTCCGCAGATGTACCACCAACTACAAATGCTAAATGATATGGTGGACAAGCTGATGTTCCTAAATCCATAATATGTTTTTTAACAAAATTGGTTAGGTTTTCTTCTGTTAACAACGATTTGGTCATTTGGTACAAATACGTTTTATTAGCAGAACCTCCACCTTTTGTCATAAACAAAAATTCATAAGCGTTTCCTGTTGTAGCATAAATATCTATTTGAGCAGGAAGGTTTGTACCCGAGTTTTTTTCTAACAACATTGTTTGAGGAACAATTTGAGAGAAACGAAGGTTATCACTTTCATAAGTATTAAAAACTCCTTTAGAAATGTACTCAGCATCTTCTACTCCGGTGTATACATCTTCACCTTTTTTAGCTACACAAATTGCCGTTCCAGTATCTTGACATGTTGGTAATTCTCCAGATGCTGCTACCATTTGGTTTAACAACATTGTATAAGCCACAAAACGATCATTATCTGTTGCTTCAGGATCTTTAAGAATGGTTTCTAATTTTTTTAAATGAGAAGCGCGCAGGTAAAATGATACATCATGATAGGCTTCTTGTGAAAGTAACTCAAGACCTTGAGGTGCTACTTTTAATATTTTTCGTCCATCCAAATCCACCACAGAAACGTGGTCTTTGGTTAATAAACGATACTTTGTAGTGTCCTTTTTAATAGGAAAAGGTTTCTGGTATTTAAATTCAGACATCTTATATATTTTTATTTAACTTCATTTTTAATGATACAAATATACAATGCTAATAGAAAATAGTAGACAGAAAAAAGGTTTATTTATCCTTTAAGCATCAAAAAAAAAAGCATTGAATAATTCAATGCTTTTTATATAACTTAATTTAAAACTACTTTAACAACTGATAAGATTGTTTTGCAATCTCTAATTCTTCGTTAGTTGGAATTACTAAAATTTTAACTTTTGAATTTTCAGAATGAATTTCAGTTAATTTTTTAACTCTTAAATCATTTTTCTTTTCGTCTAATTCAATTCCGAAGAAATCCATATCAGCACAAGCATTTTTTCTGGCTAAAATAGAATTTTCACCAATACCAGCAGTAAATACAATTGCGTCTACTCCATTTAAAGCTGCTACATATTTACCAATGTATTGTTTAATTCTGTATGCACTCATATCTATAGCTAACTGACAGTCTACATTCCCTTCTGCAGCAAGTTTTTCAATATCTCTTAAATCGCTGTAACCTGTTAAACCTGTTAAACCACTATCTCTAAGAAGCATATTATTTACTTCATCAATACTATAATCTAAATTATTTACTAAATGAAATATAATTGCTTGATCTACATCTCCACTTCTGCTCCCCATAATTAAACCTTCATTTGGACCAAATCCTAATGATGTGTCAACACTTTTTCCGTCTTTCACAGCAGTAATACTACATCCGTTACCTAAATGAACCGTAATAATTTTAGAGCTATTAGCTACACCTAAATGTTCAATTGCTCTTTCAGTTACAAATTTATGACTTGTTCCGTGAAAACCATATCTACGAATTTTATTTACGTTTAATAATTTATTTGGAATGGCATATTTATATGCTTTAACTGGCATTGTTTGATGAAAAGCAGTATCAAAAACTGCAATTTGCGCAGCATCTGGAAACATAGATTCTGCTACAATAATTCCCTCATAATTAGCTGGGTTATGTAAAGGAGCTAATGGAAATAATTCTTTTATTTTATCTTTTACTTTATCATCAATAATTACTGTATTTGAAAAAGTAGAACCACCATGTACAACTCTATGACCAACAGCAGCAATTTCTGAAGTAGATTTTATTACTCCAACTTCTTCATCTAATAAAAATTTTACAATTTTCCCTAATCCAATTTCGTGATTTTCAATTTCACAAATTTTATCAATTGAATGGTTGTTGGATTTGTAGTGAATTTCTGGATTTGCTAACCCAATTCTTTCTACTAAACCTGAACAAATTACTTCTTCTTCTGGCATTTTAAATAATTGATATTTAATGGAAGAACTACCTGAATTAATTATTAAAACTTTCATTATAAACCTTGTGCTTGTATTGCTGTTAATATTACTGTGTTAAAAATATCGTCTATTGTACAACCTCTACTTAAATCGTTAACTGGTTTGTTTAAACCTTGTAACATTGGGCCAATAGCTAATGCGCCTGTTTCTCTTTGTACTGCTTTATATGTATTATTTCCTGTATTTAAATCAGGGAAAATAAGCACATTTGCTTGTCCTGCAACTTCAGAATTTGGCATTTTGCTTTTTCCTACTGTTGGATCTACAGCTGCATCATATTGAATTGGTCCTTCAATTTTTAAATCTGGACGTTTTGCTTTTACTATTTCTGTTGCTTCTCTAACAACATCTACATCTTCACCTTTTCCTGATGAACCAGAAGAATAAGAAAGCATTGCTATTTTTGGTTCAATACCAAAATTGATACTTGACTCTGCCGATGAAATTGCTATTTCTGCTAATTGCTCTGCATTTGGATTTGGGTTAATTGCACAATCTCCAAATACTGAAACTCTATCTTCTAAACACATAAAGAATACTGATGAAACAACAGAAACTCCTGGTTTGGTTTTAACAAATTGTAAAGCTGGTAAAATTGTATGACCTGTTGTATGAGCTGCTCCAGACACCATTCCATCTGCCAACCCTTTATGCACCATCATTGTACCAAAGTACGATACATCTCCCATTAAATCTTCAGCCATATCTATTGTAACACCTTTATTTTTTCTTATTTCAAATAAGGTATTTGCAAAATCCTTAAAGTATTCAGAGTTTACAGGATCAATAATATTTAATTTATCAATATCTACTATTAAACCTAAACGTGCTATTCTATTTGCAATTTCTTCTTTATTTCCTAATATGGTTAAATCAACAATGTCCATTTGAATTAAACGAACCGCTGCAGATATAATTCTATCATCATTTCCTTCAGGCAATACAATATGTTTTCTTACTGTTTTTGCTCTTTTTAATAAATTAAATTGGAACATTCTTGGTGTAATACCATTATTTTTAAATGTTACAAATTTTTCAGTTAATTCATCTGCATTACAATATTTATCAAATGTATTTATAGATGTAAGAATTTTCTCTTTATTTTCCGCATACATATGCGAGCGAACTGCACCAATTTTGTTGGCAACGCTAAAGGTTCCTCCTTTTACAGATAATATTGGAACAATTTGTTGTAAACCTTCAATTAATCTTACAATTGGTTCTTCAGGCAAAATTCCGCCGGTTAAAACAATTCCAGAAATTGACGGATAATTACTTGATATATTTGCTTGTAAAGCTCCTAAAATAATATCAGCTCTATCTCCTGGAGTTATTATTAAACAATCTTTTTCTAAATGTGTTAAGTAATTTCTTAACTGCATAGCTCCAACTTTAAAAGTTGTAGTTTGATTGTTTATAAACTCTTCTCCAAATAACACTTCTGCATCTATAGCTTGTGCAATTTCTTTTATGGTTGGATTTTGCAATGATGGTATTAATGGAATTACATCTACAAAAACATCTTTTGGTAAATGTTTTTTAACACCTTCTCTAGCAATTTCAATATTTTCTTCTTGAACTTTATTTACAATTACTGCTAAAACTTTCACTTCTTTCTCTGAAAATGAATCATAGGTTATATGTACTCCATTTACAAATTCATCTAACGTTTTTCCAATTCCACTAGCAACAATAATTGCAGGAATTCCTAAGTTTTTTGCAATTAAAATATTAGCATCTAACTCTATAGCTGTTCCCTCTCCAGAAAAATCTGATCCTTCAACTAAAACAAAATCATTTTTTTCCTCAATTGCTTTGTATTTATTAATAATTGTATCAAATATCTCACCTTCTTTTCCTTGATTCCTTTTATTAATAAATTCAGTTCTTGTAAAAGCATACGCTTCATTTGGATCAATATCTAACTCAAAATGAGATAGTATTGTATTGATGTGATTATCTTTATCACCTCCGTTTGGACCATCAATTATTGGTCTAAAATAACCCACTTTTGCTGTTTTACCTAACAACATTCTCATGAGTCCCAGTACAACAATTGATTTACCACTATTGGCTTCACTTGTTGCAATATATATAGCTTTATTCATTATAAAAATTTTATGCAAATATACTGTATCTGAACTGGTTTACCAGTTTTTTAATCAATATTTTAGTGACATTTGTCACATTTTTAAAAAAAACTACTTGTTAAATAGTATATAAAATATCTGTATCTTTGGTACTCTTTTTGCCTTAAATTATGAAAATAGCAATTACCAATATAAAAGAATTAATTCAAATTGAAGATATGCCAAAAAAGTATGTCTCTGGTAATGAAATGAATAATCTTCCTACTCTAAAAAATGCTTTTTTAATTATTGAAAATGATTGTATCCTAGATTTTGGTTCTATGCATAATTTTACACCCTCAATTTCTTTTGATAAAATAATAGATGTAACCGATAGATTAATTCTTCCTACTTGGTGCGATAGTCATACGCATATTGTGTATGCAGGAAACAGAGAACAAGAATTTGTGGATAGAATTAACGGTCTTACTTATGAAGAAATTGCAACTAACGGTGGTGGTATTTTAAATTCTGCTACACTTTTACAAAATACTTTAGAGGAAGATTTATACAAACAATCTGCCGCTAGATTAGAAGAAGTAATAAAATTAGGAACTGGTGCCATTGAAATTAAATCGGGTTACGGATTAACTAAAGATGCGGAAATAAAAATGTTAAAAGTGATAAAAAAACTAAAAGAAAATTATCCAATAGCCATAAAAGCAACATTTTTAGGAGCACATGCATTACCTGCAGCCTTTAAAAACAAAAAAAGTGACTATTTAATAGATGTTATTGAAAATATTCTACCCATTGTAGCCAAAGAAAAATTAGCCGATTTTATTGATGTTTTTTGTGAAACAGGTTATTTTTCGGTTGAAGATACAGTAAAATTACTTGAAGCTGGCAAGGTTTACGGACTAAGACCTAAAATTCATGTTAATCAATTTAATGCTATTGGCGGTGTGCAAACCGGTGTTAAATACAAAGCACTTTCTGTAGATCATTTAGAAGAAATGAGAACAGAAGATATTGAAGTTTTAAAAAATACAGAAACTATGCCAGTAGCTTTACCAAGTTGCTCTTATTTTTTAAGTATACCTTATACGCCTGCAAGAAAAATGATTGATGCTGGTTTACCTTTAGCACTTGCATCTGATTATAATCCTGGTTCTACTCCATCGGGAAACATGAACTTTGTTGTTTCAACTGCTTGTATAAAAATGAAAATGACTCCGGAAGAAGCTATAAATGCAGCTACACTTAATGGTGCTTATGCAATGGGATTAGAAAAAACACATGGAAGTATTTGCCGAGGAAAAAAAGCGAATTTTATAATTACCAAAAAAATTCCGAGTTATAGTTTTATTCCATATTCTTTCGGAAACAATCAAATTGAAGCTGTTTATTTAAATGGTGTAAAACAAGATTTTTAAAATATTTGGTTTACTCAATCCAATTTTTAAAATCTTTCACGCGCTCGCGACTCACAATAATTTCAAACTCCATAAAAGAATTTAAAATTATTTTTAAACGACTATTAGAGTAGGCAATTATGTCTTTTATATGATGAATGTTTACAAAATATTTTCTACTCACTCTAAAAAATACAGAAGGATCTAAAATTGTTTCTAACGTATCTAATGTATCTTCAATTAAATAACTTCTATTTTCTGTACTATGTACGTGTGTTGCTTTATTTTCACTGTAAAAACATTCTATAGAATCAATTGGAATCATTTTTAAATGTTGGCCAATTTTAACCGTAAATCTTTTTTTATAAGTGATTTGAGATGATAAAACAATTTTTTTTAGCGCTTCAATATCAAACCCTTCATTTAATAATGGGGCTTTTATTTTTTTATATTGATGAATGGCGTTTTCCAATTCATCAGCATCAATTGGTTTTAGCAAATAATCTACACTATTTAATTTAAAAGCTTTTAAAGCATATTCATCATAAGCAGTTGTAAAAATAATAGCACTTGTAATTTCTACTTCATCAAAAATTTCAAAAGACAAACCATCTGAAAGTTGAATATCTAAAAATAACAAATCTGGATTTTTATTGGTATGAAACCAATTTATAGATTCTTCAACTGAATGCAACATAGCAATTGGATTTATTCCTAAATCATTTAGCATTCTACTCAACCTACGTGCTGCTGGTTTTTCGTCTTCAATTATTACAACATTCATACTAAAATTTAATTTTTATTTTTTATAAAAGCTTTGATAAAAATAAGAATAATATATGAGGTTGTAAAAAGGAATTTAATAGATACAAAAAAGCTGTTTAGAAAGTTTTGAAACCGTTATGCTGAACTTTTTTCAGCATCTCATCATCCTATTTTGTTTAATCTCGATAATTAATGAGACAGGTTGACGAAAATTTCTCTTTTTAAACAGCTTTTTACTATTTTATTTACAAACTATTATCTCGAATAATTTGGAGATTCTTTAGTAATAGTAACATTGTGTGGATGACTTTCTCTCATTCCAGCAGAAGTAATTTTAACAAACTTCGCTAGTTTTTGAGTTTCAATATCTTTAGAACCACAATATCCCATACCTGCACGTAAACCACCAATAAATTGATGCATTGTTTCGTTTAATTCTCCTTTATAAGGAACTCTACCCACAATTCCTTCAGGAACTAATTTTTTAATATCATCTTCAACATCTTGAAAATATCTGTCTTTAGATCCGTGTTTCATTGCCTCTACAGAACCCATTCCTCTGTATGATTTAAATTTTCTTCCTTCAAAAATTATAGTTTCTCCAGGAGATTCTTTAGTTCCCGCTAGTAAAGAACCAAGCATAACAGTATCGGCACCCGCAGCAATTGCTTTTGGAATATCTCCTGTATATCTAACTCCACCATCTGCAATAACTGGAACTCCAGATCCTTTTATAGCATTTGCAACCTCAATAATTGCAGATAACTGAGGAAATCCAACACCTGCAACAACACGTGTAGTACAAATTGATCCAGGACCAATACCAACTTTAACCGCATCTGCACCAGCTTCTACCAAATATTTTGCTGCTTCTCCAGTGGCAATATTACCAACAATTATATCGGTATTTGGAAATTTACTTTTCACGTTTTTTAAAACTGCTACAACACCTTTTGTATGTCCGTGCGCAGTATCAATAATTAAAGCATCTACACCTGCACTTATTAAAGCTTCGGCTCTTTCCACGGCGTCACCTGTAACTCCAATGGCTGCAGCTACTCTTAAACGACCGTATTGATCTTTATTGGCGTTTGGATTTTCACTTACTTTAATAATATCTCTAAAGGTAATTAATCCAACCAATTTATAATTTTCATCAACTACCGGTAATTTTTCAATTTTATTGTCTTGTAAAATAATTTCCGCTTCTTTTAATGAGGTTCCTTTAGAAACAGTAACCAAGTTTTTTGAAGTCATTATTTCTTCAATTTTTCGGTTATTATCACGTTCAAAACGTAAATCTCTGTTAGTTACAATTCCTATTAAAGTACCTTTACCATCAACCACAGGAATACCACCAATGCCGTATTCATGCATTAAAGCTTTTGCTTCTAAAACTGTTTGATCTTTGGTAATTGTAACCGGTTCAATAATCATTCCTGATTCCGATCTTTTAACTTTTCTAACCTCAGTTGCCTGCTGTTCAATAGTCATATTTTTATGCAAAACTCCAATTCCACCTTCACGTGCCATAGCAATTGCCATGTCAGATTCTGTAACTGTATCCATAGCTGCAGATACAATAGGAACATTTAAAGTTATGTTTTTTGAAAATTTTGTTTGAATACTAACTTCTCTTGGAAGTACTTCAGAAAAAGCTGGAATTAGTAATACGTCGTCGTAGGTTAAACCTTCACCTACAAATTTATCGGAATGTGAAATCATAATGCAATCAACTTAGTAATTAATTGCGTGCAAATTTACACTTTTTAATTGAATTAGCTACTACTATATTTTTTTGATGCTAATATTTGATAGATAATTGAGACTGTGGCGGCTACAAAACTTAGTGTCATAAATACTCCAGAAATAACAATTATATATTTAACCCAAGTAAATCCTTTCCATAAAAAGTAAATACCCCCAAAGGTTAAAATTATTGATAAAAAAGGCTCAATCATTAAAAAATATTTAAGCTTTTTATTAATAGAAGTGGTGGAAAGAATTAATGATAACAGTAGAAAAATAACTGATAACGATAAAATATGATTATGAACCACAGTTAAAATTTCTCGTTCACTTTTTTTAAACTTCATAATTTCGGCCTCTTCATCTTCTTCATTTCCTAAATAATGTGTTTCAATACCATTAACTTGCATAGAAGTTGTATTATTTACAAAACTTAAACCTCCATAAAAACCAATACTTAAAACACAAACAAAAGCTAAAATAAGTGCTTTTATTTCCTTAGGAAATTGATGAATTAAACCGTGTAATTGCATTATAATACTTGTTTATTATGTAAAATTTGAACCGTTTTTAGTAATTTATTAATTTCATTTGTAATAGATTTTGCTGAAATAGTAGCTCCGGAAATTGCCGCAATATCCTTTTGATAGGTTAAATTATCGGTTTTAGATTTCCCATTAAATTGAGTTAACCAACGTTTACTTCCAACTTCGCCTCCGTGATCCTCTCTGTACACTAACACCTTTACTTTTGAAACTATTAAGTCTTTATCAAAAATAACAATAAAATCGAAAAAATCTGCTTTTCCGTACGCCTGACCAAAATAATAATAACCTAAAACATTTTTATTGGTATAAACTTTATAAAAGTTGTTGTCTGTAATTTTTTGAGGTAAACTAGCTAAAATATCTTTTGATATTGGAACATGTTGTTTTTGATATGTTTCTACCGAGAAAACACTTTTCACTTCCTTTTGTATTAAGGCTTCTATTCGTTTTGAAACAGTAAACGATGCTGTAATAAAGACTAAAATGGTTATGTAAAGAAATTTTTTCATATAAATGTATTTAATTGTAGTAAAATTTAAATAAAAATGAGGCCACCATTAATTAATAAATATTAATGCAGCCCCATTTACTAAAATTTATTTATTAAAACCAAATAGCTACTCCTGCATTAAATTGCTTTGAAGTATCGCTACCAGAAACTGCATTGTTTACTAATTGATAGTCAACTTTAAAAGCAGCACCATTTGCAACTTTATAATTTAAACCAAAAATTAATTCGTCTTTTTCATATGCTTTATTAACAGCTAAAGTACCTTCTGTATCAGCATGTGTATTGTACTTTTCGTAACGTAAAAATGGTGTTAATGATTCTTCACCTTTTAAATTAAAATTATATGCCACTTCACCATAAGCACCAGTCATTTTAGAACCTAAATCTTTACCAGTTAAAGTATTATAATCTTCTGTATCTGATAAATTAGCATTTATATATTGCCCTCTTAATTCTAAATTATTGTATTTGTAACGCGCATCTAACCCAATCATAGAAACGCCAACAGTTGAAGCTTCTAAAGAAGTATCATCAGTTTGAGTTTTACCAAAATAACCAGATAAACCAACTCTTAGGCCAGTAATACCGTAATAATCTAATTTTGTAGAAAAATTTGGAGAAGTAACGGTAGATTCTGCTCCTTTTTGACGGCCAGAGCGCAATCCGTTGGAACCTTTTATAATTCCAGCTCCATCGGCATACGATTTAAATCCGTTAAATAAATAAGCTTGGTATTTTAAAGAAGCATTATCTATATTACCAGAAACACCTACTCCTAATTCTCTCCAAGTTGTTGGAACAATAACATTATCCACATTTGGTCTTTCAACACCATAATAGGTTGTTGGTTCGTGGTATTCATTAATAATTCCCATTGGTACCAGCATTAAACCAGCCAATACATTCACATTTTCGTTTAACTTATATCTTAAATAGGCTTGTTCTACATACACTTCCTGTACGTGTTCATATTCTATTTCGGTTAAAAAACTAACTTTCTCGTTAAATTTATAGCCAAAAAGTAGTACTAAACGATGTACATCTAAATTTCCTGGTTCTGAACCATCTGGCTCATTATAATCTATTTGTGCATATCCACCTAATGTTATCCCTTTTGGTAAATTATCATTTAGTAATTTACTTCCTGAATTTTGATATGTTTCATTGGTTGTTTCTTGTGAAAATCCAACGCTACTAATTAGTACTGCTGCTAAAAGTAATTGTAATTTTTTCATTTTTGATTAATTGTTTGTTTTTATTTAGACTTATTATAAATAACAAGGCAAATGTATATAACAAAATCAATAATTAAAAATTTATTTAGAATAATTACAAATTATGAAAGTAATTAAGAAAAGGAACACTTGAAAATCAACTGATTATATATTTTCAAAAATTTTAAGAGCTTCATTATAGGCACTTTCAAAACTCATTGCATTTATATTAGTTTCAACTTTATGTTGATTAAAATAGGTAATTAATTTTTCCGTAGGCATATTTCCAGTTAATTCATCTTTAGCCATTGGGCAACCACCATAACCTCTTATTGCACCATCAAACCTTTTACAGCCAGCATTATAGGCAGCATCAACCTTTTCAAACCACGTATTTGGAGTTGTATGTAAATGTGCGCCAAATTCAATTGTTGGATATTGCGGAATTAAATTAGAAAATAAATAATCTATAATCTCAGGCGAAGAACTTCCAACAGTATCGGATAAAGAAATAATTTTCACTCCCATTTCTACCAATTTTCTTGTCCAATCTGAAACAATATCAACATTCCAAGGATCACCATAAGGATTTCCAAATCCCATTGATAAATACGCTACTACTTCTTTATTTGATTTTGTAGCTATTGTTAATATTTCTTCTAAAATTACAACAGATTCTGAAATTGTTTTACCAGTATTTCGCATTTGAAAATTTTCAGAAATAGAAAAAGGATAGCCTAAATAATTTATTTCATTAAACTTGCAAGCATCTTCTGCCCCACGAACATTGGCTACAATTGCTAACAATTTACTCGCTGTTTTACTAAGGTCTAATTTTGATAAAACTTCTGCAGTATCACGCATTTGCGGTATTGCTTTTGGAGAAACAAAACTGCCAAAATCTATAGTATCAAAACCAACACGTAGCAATGCATTTATAAATTGTGCCTTTTTATTTGTATCAATAAAATGCGTTTTAACACCTTGCATGGCATCTCGCGGACATTCTATGATTTTTACTTTATTCATACTTCAAATGTACAATAACTAGTTAGAAAAAATTATAAAAATAGCAATGCCAACAAAAACAATAATTTTAAACCATTTTATATTGGAATTAAATTTAGGATGCTTTTTTAAATATGCTGCAAAATTACCAGAAAGGATTGCTACTAACGAAAAAATTATAAATGCTTGCAACATAAACACCCCTCCTAATACATAAAACTGAATAATTGTATTTTGTGAAGAGCTATATAAAAACCCAGGAAAAAATGCCAGAAAAAAAATAGATACTTTTGGGTTTAAAACATTCATAATAAAGCCTTGCTTAAACAATTTAACTAAGCCTTTTTTCTCTGCTTTTGTGTTTATAAAAACCTCTTCGTCAGATTTATAGGTTAAGTATGCTAAATACAATAAGTAAAATGAACCAAATAACTTTATAGAGAAAAATAAATATTCTGAGCTTTTTATAATTGCTGAAACGCCAAAAGCAACTAAGGTAGTGTGAATAGTAATTCCGGAAACCAATCCAAAGGCAGTTGCAATTCCAAATTTTTTACCGTTAGAAATACTTTGCACTAACACATATAAAATGTCTGGGCCAGGCATTATAGTTAGTAACATAGATGCTCCAATAAATGATAATAATATTTCCAATCTAAAATATGAATTATAAAATTTGAATTAGAACTAATAGACACGCTGCGCTTGTCTTATATTTTTACTCTAGCAACAAGCTCTGCAAACCACTTATACAGTTGCATTAAATACTTTGTTCTTTTAAAATAGCCTTATTAATTTTTTTAATTAATGCAGGGCCTTCGTAAATAAAACCAGTATAAATTTGAATTAAATCTGCACCAGCCTTTAATTTTTCCAATGCATCTTCTGCAGAATGAATTCCTCCAACACCAATTATTGGAAACGATTTATTAGATTTTGTTGCCAAATATTTTATAACCGCCGTGCTTCTGTCCTTAATTGGTTTTCCGCTTAAACCACCATTTCCAATAAACTCTAATTGCTCTTTAGAAGCTATTAATCCTTCTCTGTTGACCGATGTGTTTGATGCAATTACACCATCAATTTTTGTTTCTGTCACAATTTCAATAACTTCATCTAACTGAATTTCATTTAAATCTGGTCCTATTTTTAATAAAATTGGCCGTTGCTTACTAAACGTTTTATTTGCATTTTGAACTTCTGTAATTAACTCTACTAAATAATCTTTATCGGTTAATTTAGCGTGACTTCCAACATTTGGGCAACTCACATTCAACACAAAATAATCTACATACGGATGCAAAGCATTAAAACACTCTAAATAATCCTGCGTATAACCACCAGGCATTGTTGCAGTATTTTTACCAATATTTCCACCAATTAGTATATGACCTTTATTTTTTTTCAAATTTTCAATTGCAGCTTCAATTCCTCCATTGTTAAAACCCATTCTGTTAATTAAACCATTATCGGCCTTTAATCTAAAAATACGTTTTTTAGGATTTCCCTCTTGTGCTTTTGGAGTAACAGTTCCAATTTCAATAAAACCAAAACCAAAATTTGCCAATTCATTATATAAAACCGCATTTTTATCAAATCCAGCAGCCAATCCAACCGGATTTTTAAATGTAAGTCCAAATAATTTTCGTTCTAATTTTGGGTTACTTTCCAGAAATAACTTTCTAAATAAACCTGGAATACCCGGAATTTTAGAAACTAACTTTATAAGTGAAAATGTGAAATGGTGAATTTTTTCTGGATCGAAAAGAAAAAACAGTGGTCTAATAATTGTTTTATACATCTGTAATTGTTTGTGCAAAATTAACAAAACAGTTTTAATATTAATACGAATAAAAAAATAAAAGTACCAATATAATTACAAGCAAAAAAGTATAAAATAGTAGTTAGCAAAACAAGAAATAGAAAATCCTAGTTACGTATAAAATTGGAAAGACCCTTAAAACCTGCTAAAATTAAGTCTAATTAATAATTTATCATTTACATAATTTACACGCCTTTTTAATGCTTAAAATATAATATTATTGTATATTTGATTAGTTCTATTATTGAATTTGTAAATTTATTTATTTCAATTGTATGGCAAACATAAAACCTTTTAGAGCTATAAGACCCACAAGAGATAAAGCTGCTTTGGCAACTTCTAGGTCTTATGATCAATATTCGAAAAAAGAATTAAAAGCCCAATTAAGCTATAACCCATTTTCTTTTCTTCATATTATAAAACCTGGATACGTAAATAATATAAATTTAACTGGAGAGGAAAAGTTTCAAAAAATCCGTGAAACATATCTTAAGTTTAAAAAAGATGATATATATAAACAGGATAAAAAACCATCATATTATTTACATCAAAAATCATATGGCAACGATGTTTTTTGGGGAATTATTGCCATTGTTCACGTAAAAGATTACGAAAATAATAGTATTAAAAAACACGAAGACACATTAAAAGAACGTGAAGAATTATTTGGAAACTATTTAGGCATTACAGGCTTTAACGCTGAACCGGTGCTACTTACCTACCCTGAAAATAATTATTTAAATAAAATTTATAAAAAATACTCCGAAAAAAGAGCTGAGTATGAATTTATGACTCATACAAAAAGATTGCATAAATTATGGATTATTGATAATGACCTGGAAATTGAAACTATTACAAAAGAGTTTAATAAAATGAATGCCATTTATATTGCTGATGGACATCATAGAACGGCTTCTTCTTATTATTTAGCCAATAAAATGAAATTAGAAAATCCGAATCATACCGGAAATGAATGTTACAATTATTTTATGGGGTATTTAATTTCTGATGCCAATTTAAAAATTTCCGAATTTAATAGATTTATAAAAGATTTAAATGGCTTATCTAGCGCTGAGTTTCTAGAAAAATTGTCAGAAAATTTTATTGTTGAAAAAAAAGAAAAATGTGCATACAAACCAAGTAAAAAACATCATTTTAGTATGTATTTAAATGGTGAGTTTTATTCCTTACGCTTAAAAAATACCAATTACAAAATAAATAACGCGTTATCGGATTTAGATACGCATATCATTCATAAAACAATTTTAAAACCCATATTGGGTATTAACGATTTAAAAACCGATCCAAGAATAAAGTGTTTACCAGCAATTTTTGATAAAAAACAACTTAAAAAAGAAGTAGATTCTGGCGATTATAAAGTTGGTTTTGGCTCGTTCCCTGTTTCTATAGAACAACTAAAAGCCGTAGTTAATGAAAATTTAAGAATGCCACCAAAAAGCACCTATATTGAACCTAAATTAAGAAGCGGTTTAACCATTTTTGAGATAATTGATTCGTAAATTTAGAGTATCTTTGTTTTTTTATTGAAAAGAATTTATGAGTATTTCAGAGAACCTTCAACAAATTAAAAGTTCAATTCCTAAAGAAGTAACACTTATTGCGGTTTCAAAAACAAAACCTATAGCCGATATTTTAGAAGCTTACAATGCCGGACAACGAATTTTTGGTGAAAATAAAATTCAGGAAATGGTTGAAAAACACGAAGCACTTCCTAAAGATATAGAGTGGCATATGATTGGCCATTTACAAAGCAACAAAGTTAAATACATGGCTTCCTTTGTAAATTTAATTCACGGTGTTGATAGCTTAAAAAAGTTACAAGAAATTAACAAACAAGCACTTAAAAACAATAGAATTATTAATTGTTTACTACAAATAAAAATAGCTAGTGAAGAAACTAAATTTGGTTTATCTCCAAACGAAACCACTAAACTGTTAACTTCTAACGATTTAAAAGAATTAAAAAACATTAAAATAATTGGTTTTATGGGAATGGCCAGTTTTACAGATAATGAAACTATTATTAAAAATGAGTTTAGTTTATTAAAAAATTACTTAAATTCATCTAAAATATACATTTCTGAAAATTTTAATCCAACCGTACTTTCAATGGGTATGAGTGGCGATTATAAAATTGCCATTGAAGAAGGCAGTAATATGATTAGAGTAGGTAGTTCAATTTTTGGAAATAGAAATTATAATTAATCCTTGTACGCAATATTAGACATAGAAACTACTGGAGGTAAATTCAATGAAGAAGGAATTACCGAAATTGCTATTTATAAATTTGATGGACACCAAATTGTAGATCAGTTTGTAAGCTTAATTAATCCTGAAAGAGAAATTCAGCCATTTGTTGTAAATCTTACGGGTATTAATAGCGGAATGTTAAAAAATGCTCCCAAATTTTACGAAGTAGCAAAACGTATTGTAGAAATTACAACCGACTGCGTTTTGGTGGCTCATAACGCTAATTTTGATAATAGAATTTTAACTACCGAATTTAGACGCTTAGGCTTTGTATTTGAACGTAAAACATTGTGCACCGTAGAGCTAAGCCAAAAATTAATTCCAGACCAACCATCTTATAAATTAGGAAAACTTTGCAGATCTTTAGGTATTCCTGTTTCTAGCAGACATAGAGCTGAAGGCGATGTAATTGCTACAGTACAGTTATTTAAATTATTACTAAACAAAGACAGTAACAAAGAAATTATTAAACAAGCAATTAAAATTGATACTAGCCGAAAACTAGCGCCAAAACTTTTAAATATTTTAGATGAATTACCTGCTAAAATAGGCTTGTTTTACGTACATAATTGTACTAGTAATATTTTACTAATTGGAAAAGGGTTAAATATAAAAAAAGCAGTAAATCAATTATTTTTAAGAACATCAAAAAAAGCAGTTACTATACAAAACAATGTAGTTTCTGTTTCTTATGAAGAAACTGGAAATGAGTTAATTTCACAATTAAAATATCATAAAGAGATTTTATTAAATAAACCTAAATACAATTTTTCCAAAAAAGAACAGTATACTGAAATTGAGTTTAGTAACGAAAATTTATTAGTAATAGATAAAGGACGAACAATTGGAGAAAAATCGGTAATTCTTATTGAAAACAATATTTTAAAAGGCTATTGCTACGTAAATCTAGAACACCAAATTAACAATTTAGAAATACTGCGCACACTTGTTTCTCCAATGGAAAATTCCATTGAAAATAGATTCATTATAAAAAAATATCTTCAAAAAAATAAAGTCGAAAAATTAGTCCGATTTTAAATTGATTCGTTTTCTTTATTAGAAATTTTAAAAAATAAGTTTTGGAAACAGCCAAATCAAATATTCAGCAAAAGAAAGACAAAATTCATCAAATTATTTATGAAGCAGATACTCCTGCCGGAAAATGGTTTGATATTTTACTAATTATTACCATTATAGTTAGCATTATTTTGGTAATGTTAGAGAGTATAGAAAGTATTGATAAAAAATACCATGCGGTTTTAAATTTTGCAGAATGGATTATTACCATCTTATTTACAATTGAATATATTTTAAGAGTTGTAACCATTAAAAAACCAACTACATATATTTTTAGTTTTTACGGTGTAATAGATTTATTAGCTACCATTCCTAAATACATTTCACTAATATTTGTTGGCACACACGCATTAATTGCCTTAAGAGCATTGCGCCTTTTAAGAGTGTTTAGAATTTTAAAATTAGCTCGTTATTTAGGGGCTTCAAAAACATTATCTGTAGCGCTTAAAGCCAGTAAAGTAAAAATCTCTGTATTTTTATTAGCTGTATTAGTACTAACTATTATTTTAGGAACTGTAATGTACTTGGTAGAAGGTCCAAAAAACGGATTCACAAGCATTCCATATAGTATGTATTGGGCAATTGTAACCTTAACAACGGTTGGTTACGGAGATATTTCTCCACACACACCTTTAGGACAATTTATTGCAAGTATTGTAATGATTTTAGGTTACGGAATAATTGCGGTACCAACAGGTATTGTAACTTCCGAAATGACTAAAATTGAACCAATTCCTAAAAACACACTGCATTGTGCCAATTGTGGAATGGAAAAACATTTAGATAATTCTAAATATTGTAATAATTGTGGAGAAAAATTATACAATGAATAACTATTTAATTACAGTTGTTGGCCCTACAGCCATTGGTAAAACAGCTTTAAGTATATTATTAGCAAACTATTTTAAAACAGAAATTATTTCGTGCGATTCTCGTCAGTTTTATAAAGAAATGGAAATTGGCACTGCAGTTCCTTCTAAAAAAGAATTAGCAAGTGCTCCACATCATTTTATTCAAAACAGATCTATTTTTGATAATTATAGTGTTGGAGATTTTGAACGAGATGCTTTGGCTACATTACAAACTCTATTTTTAAAGCATACTATTGTAATTATGGTTGGCGGTAGTGGTTTATATGCTAATGCAGTTATTGATGGATTGGATTATTTTCCAGATGTATCACCAGAAATTAGAGAAAATTTAAATAATAGCTTGCAAAGTGAAGGTATTAAAAAACTTCAAAATCAGCTAAAAGAATTAGATATAGAAAGTTATAATACTATAGAAATTGAAAATCCACATAGGTTAATTAGAGCATTAGAAATTTGCATTGGAACCGGCAAACCATATGCTTCATTTAAAAATAAATTAAAAGAAAAAAGAAACTTTACAACACTAAAAATAGGATTAGAAGCGCCTCGTGAAATTATGTACAGCCGTATTAATAAACGTGTTGAAATTATGATGCAACAAGGTTTGTTAGAAGAAGCTAAAAAACTATATCCACACAAAAACTTAAACGCACTACAAACAGTAGGTTACCGAGAGTTATTTAGTTATTTTGATGGTGATTGTACCTTAGATTTTGCTATAGAAGAAATTAAAAAAAATACCAGAAGATTTGCTAAAAGACAAGTTACCTGGAACAAAAAAGACACAGATATTCATTGGTTTAATTTTGAAGAAAAACCTAATGAAATAATTAAAAAAATAGAAACACTTTTACATTTTGACTAAAACTGAACTAAAAGAATTTTTAGATGAAAAAGTAAATCAATACAATAACACAAATTTTATTGAAAGTGATCCTATTCAAATTCCTCACTTATTTAGTTTAAAAGAAGATATTGAAATTTCCGCGTTTTTAACAGCTACAATTGCTTGGGGAAACAGAACAATGATTATTAAAAACGCCCATAAAATGATAGAATTTATGGGTAATTCTCCTTTTGATTTTGTAATGAATCATACTGAAGACAATTTAGATTCTTTCGATCATTTTGTACATAGAACTTTTAATATTGATGATTTTAAGTATTTTATAAAAGCCCTTCAACACATTTACAACAAACACCAAGGTTTAGAAACTATTTTTCAAAAATGGGCAACTAAAGATTCCATACAACCAGCAATTCATCAATTTAAAACTATTTTTTTTGAAATTGATCATTTACCACGAACTGAAAAACATATTTCAGATCCTTTAAAAGGCTCTGCTGCAAAACGCATAAATATGTTTTTACGCTGGATGGTAAGACAAGATACTAAAGGCGTAGATTTTGGTATTTGGAAAAGTATTTCTCCAAGTATATTATCTTGCCCACTAGATGTTCATTCTGGTAATGTTGCCCGTAAATTAGGCTTGTTAACAAGAAAACAAAACGATGCCAAAGCATTAGCTCAATTAGACAAAAATTTACGTAAACTTGATAAACTAGATCCTGTTAAATACGATTTTGCACTATTTGGTTTAGGTGTTTTTGAGAAATTTTAATTACAAAAAACTCTCAAGCGCCAACTCATAACTTTGCAAGCCAAAACCAGCAATTACACCTTTTGCATTTGGAGCAATATATGATGTATGTCTAAAACTTTCACGTGAATGAACATTAGAAATATGAACTTCAATTACCGGTGTTTTAATTCCTTTAATTGCATCTCCAATTGCTACAGATGTATGTGTGTACGCACCAGCATTTAAAATTACACCATCAAAACTAAAACCAACTTCGTGTAATTTATTAATAATTTCACCTTCAATATTACTTTGGAAATATTCAAGTTCTACATCGGCATATTTCTTTTTTAATTCCATAAAGAAATCTTCAAAAGTTGAACTGCCATAAATTTCCGGCTCACGTTTTCCTAACAAGTTTAAATTAGGTCCATTTAATATTAATATTTTCATTGGATAAATGTATTAATTTTTAATGATTTTATTAAAACGCATATTTAATACAATATTTTTAATTTTTGCTGTTCTTCCACTTTTATTATTCCCGAATTTATTACTGTATTATCTTTATAATGATTATTTTTTTCTCCCCATAAAATAGCAATATTTTTTATTGGATTATTTTTAAACGTATTACCAAATAATTTAAAATTAATAATACCTCTAGACTTTACCAAAACACCACTTTTTTCGGCTTTACCACAACCCATGAACGAGCTATTTTTTACAACTAAATAACCTCCAATTGTAGATTCATCATATCCATCTCTAAAAAAATGAATCACATTTTTTTGCACATTTACAAACTCACATTGTTCAAAAGTTACAAATTCAGCATTATAATCACCTTTATCATCTGCGGCAAGTACAATTCCGTTTAAACAATTTTTAATGGTTGTTGTTTTAAAATTAAGTTCATCGGCAAACGAACCTTTGGTTGCTTTTAACACAAAATCAAAATCCTCAATTACAGAATTTTCAACAAATACGTTATAAGCCATTCCCATATTTTCTTTTAAAGGAGCAAAAGCTATTTTACCTTTCTCACCTTTTAAAACTAAATTTTCTAGTTTTAAAGTTCCTTTAGGATGCATTTTAAACGCTATAGAATCATTTCCTCCTGTAAAAACTATTTGCGCTTTATTTTTTGATTGAAGTGTAATTTTTTTATTAATTGCAATTGATGTATTTACAGTATACAAAGCATCATTTAACTCAATAAAATCTCCATTAGCTGCTTGGCTAATTTTTTTAGCCAAATCACCTTCTTTTGATGACGCTATTAAAGTTTTTGGTTTCGCAGCTTTTTTATCAGTATTAAACCAATTTGGACCATATTTTTTCTTATCAATTTTAAATATTTCTGCTTCAGCCAAATTACAAATAGCCCCAACACTATTCTTTTCCTTTCTTGAAGTTCCAAAAATATCAAGTTGAATTTTACCAAAATCATAACCAAGGTAAACCTCATTTAAGGTTTTATTTTCAGCATCGTTTGGCGCATATAACCATTCATTCACCTTTTTCATTTTTATAGAAGTACTTTGTAAGGCATTATATTCAGAATATTCTTTTCCATTGTTATCAATTAAATTATTTTGAAAAAGTATTCCGTCCATAGAACTATGGTTTATTAAAGGTTTTTCATCTACAACGGTATTATATATAATATTATTAGCTATAATAGTTCTAATTGGAGGTAAATCGCGTATTTCACTTGCCGGAAGAACATCTGCACTTGCAATGTTTTGCCCTACTCCAATTTGTATTGGCGATTTACAATCTACCCAAGTGTTATATGCAATAACACCATCGGTAACTTGTTTGTACCTATTTAATCCTGCATTAAAAATTCCATTCATAACAGCCAAAGGCGTTCTAAATTCTGCTCCATTTATTTTATAAAAATAATTATTGACAATTAAATTACCCGAGTTTACAACTCTAATTCCTCCATAAAATTCAGATTCATCACCACCAATAAAAATATTTCCATCTAACGTTGCATAATCTCCATGACGTAAAACTAAAGAACCTTCACATTTATAAAATATATTATTATTAAATGAATTGAAATTTGTTTTGTTAGAGATAATTTCAACCTCGCCATTACAAGCTTCAAAATAATTATTAGATACGTTTGTAAAACTAGGCGCAAAACTTGTTTCGCTAGCACCAACTCGCATTGTTTCGGCTCTTGGACCTCCTTTTCTTGGACGTGGTCCAAAATAATTATTTACTATTTGATGATGATTATTAATATGCTCATTGCCAGATAAATAAACTCTTAATGTTTCACCATCATTAGATTTTCCTGAAATATAACAATACTCTAATTTATTTTGTTTGCCATAAAATTCAATCCACTGATCAGTTGCTAATCTGTTTGGTTGTGTAAAATCTTCAATAACAGTATTTGTAACTTTACTGTTATTGGCAACGCTATCTTTACCAATCATATAGCGAATTACACCACTTATTGGTGTATAACCATTTTTAAAATATAAACCATCAACTATTAAATATTCTCCGCCTAACTGTAAATAAGATTGACCTTCAACAAATACATTTCCAGGAGTTTCTGCACGTAATGTTATTGGTTTCTCTTCAGTACCCAAACCATAAAAATTTATTTTTACATCTTTCCAAACTCCATTTGCTAACACTATTTCATCTCCTGCAACAGCGTTTTCAATAGCCTTATTAAGTTCAACAATATTTTTAACTTTTATGCTATTTGTATTTTCAGTACATGAAAATAATAGAAGCACAGCAACTACTAGAAGTATTTTATTTTTCATTATTAATTTTTAGGTCATTTTTCCATCATTATATATAAATAATTACAAGTTATTTGAACTTATTTAACGTCTGATAAAAAAATAAATGTGAATATCACTTATAAAAAAATGCGATTTAAAAATCACAATTTTTCAATCAATAAATTTAGTGTTTTTTTAATTTAGAAACATTCTATATTTACTTTCAAAGTAATTTTTTTAAACCTGTTTTAGAGATAATTTAGTTAAAGATTTTTGGAATATAGCAAACTAATTATTCCACTACCTCAACGTAAAAGAAGTTTCGATAATAGAAATTTTTTGAAGTAAGTTTTCAAAATAATTTTCCATAACTACTGTTGATTTAGATTTAAACGGTTCTTCTGTAGTTGTTTTATTTATTAAACACTAAATGCGCTAAACAAGGCTATTGGTAAAACGTAATTTTACCTACATTTTTTACTTTTTTATATAACTACAACTTTTATTCTCACCAGAAAATAATAGAAACTTAAAAAAGCAACATTATATAAACTACTAATTTACAAGTAATTACTTATTTTTTAAAGCTTATTTCATCTAGTTTAATTGTATATTCAATTCGCTGATTGTCATATTCATCCCAAATTTCCATTTTTATTTTCGGAATTTTCAATTTCCAATCTATGGTAATTAAACCAAAATGATTGTCCATAA
>NZ_JBFHHX010000030.1:0-29118 GCF_041596795.1 Lutibacter sp. | reverse complement strand
TGAATAATCACTAGAAGCACTTTTACTATCTGTAGCTTTTACTCTCCAATAGTAAGCAACTCCTTTTTCTAGCGCTATAGTTTTTGTAGTTGTAGTACTAGTTAAAGTATGCGCTAAAGTTGCAAATGTAGAACTCTTAGAAACATCAATAGTATAGGTTATTGCGTTTGATTCTGGATCTGTTGATGCACCCCAAGTAAACACCACTGAATTATCTATACATAGTAAGTTATTAGTTGGGTACGTTAATGTTGGTACTGTAGGAGCTTCATTTGTTTCTACCGGATCTGGAGTGTCACTTCCGCCGCCACCGCCACATGAAAATAATATACTACTCAGTGCTATAGTTGCTAAAATTTTTTTCATTTCTTATTTATTTTAAAATACAAATTTACTTTTTTATTTTAATGCTTATACTATCTAATTAATTTTATTCTTTATTGCTATTTTTCTAAGTACTATTAAAAGTATCTGTTTTCAATTTTACAGATATTTCATCTATTTAAAGTTGTTTAGAATAATCTTTTTTATTGTTTTAGAATTTTAATAGTTGTTGGTTGATCTAAAATAACTTTAGCAAAATACAAACCACTTGGTTTATTTTCTAAACTCAATTGAATTTTACTGCTAACCACCGGGTAACTATATTTTGAAATTAATTGACCTTGCACAGAATATAATTCTACTACCACATTTTTATTATCTGTTGGTATTGCAATTTCAAAATTTCCTTTTGTTGGGTTTGGGTACGCTAGTATATTTTCATACAAATCAACAGTTTTTGAAAATATTCCCTCACATTCAATGGCAGTTTTTACCAGCACTATATCGCCTTGCTTTACATCAACAGGGAAAGTTGAGTCGCTGGTTTGTAATACTTCCATATCATTTATAAATACAATATAAGGTGCTGTTCCTTGATCTATAGTAATTTCTGCCTTTGAAGAATTTATAATTGCTTTTCCTGAAACAGTAGTGCCTTCAGCAATAGTAACAATATAACATTGTTCATAATTTTCTCCAGTAACTGAAATACAAACATCATACGTGTCTGGCTCTAAACCAGTAACACTTAAACTATTATTGGTAAAATTATAAACTGTTCCGTTAATAGTTGCTTGGTAAGTATGTGTTTCTAATGCGGTAATTGTTATTTGTCCATTATTTTTGTCTGGACAGGTTTCACTTACTGTTGTAAAAGTAAAATTTGAGGAAGACAAAGTAAACACTTCGCAACCAGTTTCATCTACATCAGCACCTAATGTTGTATACGGACAAAGATCATTACTATTTAAAACTCCATCTTTATCATCATCATCACTCACAACAATAACTCCACAAATGTTTAAACTCCAACTATCTATTGACCCAACATCTTCAGCGCCTCCATCAACAACAAATAACTTCCAATCGCCATATGACTCTTCATTTAAAAAGGTACTCAAACTCTCTTGTGATGTATAAGACCCTGAAAAAGGCGCAATACCTAAATTAATTGAGTTGGTAGCAGAATCACTAAAAGTTGTACTGGTATAGCCATCACCATCGTCTCCTAAATTAGTTGCCAACACAATAGTAGTTCCAGTAGGACTAATTAATTCTAGTGTTAAATCTCCAACCCAAGGATGTGTAATATTCACCGTTAAACTAAGATCTGTAATAATTTTATTTTGGGTTATACTAATTTTAGAAGATACTCCTGTTGTAGAGTTATCTGGAATAGAAACTGGCACGTCTGTAGAACTTACAGAACTACAAACTTCGTCAGCAGTTGTAAAATTGAAAGATGAAGAAAAATCACTTTCCCCACAACGATTTAAACTTTTAACTCTCCAATAATACTTAGTATTTAATTGCAAATTGCTTGGAAGATATTCCTTCTCCGTTAAAGTTGCTGTTTCTGTAATTGTTGAAAATGCATTATCCGTTGAAATTTCAACTGTATATTCTTCAGCATTCACATCATTTTCCCATGATAAACTATAGGGTTTTAAAACACTTATTTCATTATTTTCTGGTGACAAAAGAGTTGGAGAATCAATTGTGGTTGAAAAGGCATTTATAGTAACAGCTGTTGTTTTAGCAAGTGAAGCTGTTGCAGGAGTACCTGTTACAGAAATATTAAACTCTCCAATATCACTAGCTTTTAAACCACTAATAACCATTTCTACAGAAGCTCCGTCTGCTTGCGCTTTTGTTGGGTTAAATGTAGCTATTGCATCATTTGGTAATCCCGAAGCTGAAAAAGTTGTCTCTTCTGCAAATCCGGAATAAGTGTTATATGTAAAATTAAAAGTTGTGCTATTTGGTACACATATTTTTTTTGTATACTCATCAAAACTCATTATAAACTCAGAAGATTGAATTGTAATATTTGCAGCATTTACGGCATAAAATACATTTCCAACACTTTCAATTTTTATTCTTCCTAGCGTCGATTCCTCAGTAGGCGCTACAATTATATGACTTCCATCATTAGAAACATTAGATGCTAAAACTGTAGTAAATGTTGATCCTCCATCTTTAGAATATAAAATATTTACATACTCACAACTAACAGGATCTATGTTTGTATTTGCAACATCCCAAGTAATAGTTTGTGCCGTTCCTGCCTGCCAAGTTTCAGCTACATTTTGAGAGGTAACTTTAAACGGTCCAGCGCTAGCATCAAAAGTAAGAGTTGTTTCTTTACTGGCAGTTTGCCCACCTAGTAATACATTATCTCTAACTGTTACACCAAACTTCATAGTTCTTGATACGGATGGTAAAACTTCCCAAGTACTTTTTAAACTTCCAGCTAAAACGGTAGATATGTCTGGAAAATATCTTGTTGATACTGTTGATGGTTTTATAGAACGAAATGCTGGACCTCCGGTAGCTGTAGATACTAATGGATGTGTTGTTGTTTCGGTATCTAATTGTTCCCAAGTATACGTTAAATTATCTCCTGCAGTGTCAGTAGCGTTTGCTGATAATGCAAAAGGTGTTGAAATTGGCAGCGTGTAATTATTTAAATCATCTAAAACCGGAACAGCATTAGAAGTGCTTGTTTGAACTCCACAAGTACTATAACCTGCAGAAATATTATTCCACATCTCTCTTATACTTACCAAATGAAAATAATCATCACTATACGTTTGAACATTATATGGAGAGCATAAACCTGCATATGCCATAATAGTACTTCCACTTCCTGGTTCTACTGCGGTACCACTATTAACATTGCCACTACAACCATTTGCAGTACTATTAAAGGTATGGTGCGCACCAAATTGATGTCCCATTTCATGGGCAACATAATCAACATCATAAGCATCGCCAATTGGACTACTAGAGCCTGTTATACCTCTTGCTTTGTAGGTTGTACAAGGAGAATTTAATTGTGCTAAACCACCACCTCCAGTGCTAAATGTATGTCCAATATCATAATTTGAAACTCCAATTATGGAAGTTATTTTAGTTTGACTTTCATCAATTAACGTTGAGCCATCATCATTTGTAAAGCCGTCTGTAGTTGCATTTAAAAAAATAATATTCTTATTTGTTGATACCAATACCATGGTTAATGCAACATCTCTTTCAAACAGAGCATTTACACGCGTCATTGTTGTAACAATTGCAGATAAAACAGCTGTTTTTTTCTCATCGTCTGTTGCTGTAGCTAAAATTCCTTGATTTGTTAAATGATATTGAGAATATTCTCCTGTAGTTGCAATTGCCAATCTAAAAGTTCTTAACATTCCATCGTTTGCATTTTCTACCTTCGCATTAACACTACTACTACTTGATGTTTTTACATCGGTATTAACATCGTCAAACTTACAAACAAAAGGCTCAATTGATGGTAAACTACTTTTTGAATACACTAAATAACCATCGTTATTCATCCCTTTAGGGTCAATATATACGGTAGATTCGCCATCTTTTAAAATCATAGCATGCAAACCCATTGGCGTTACACTAAATCTAACTGTAGCACTTGCATTATTTATACCCTTACCTACATAAGATCTTATAGAAGTGTTTTTGTTTTGAAGTTCATCTTCCATAACAGAAGCTTCTAAAACACTATATTGTTCCAATTCACCATTGGCATTAGGAAAACTAATTACTACACCCGACTTGGCGTTTGTTCCACTTCTTTTTGGTGCTTTACCAAGTTTACTTTTAAGTGAAGTTATGTCTAAGGTAAAATCGTTATATTTTGTTGGAAGATTTTTTCTTTTAAACTCTTGAGAAGTACTCTTATTTAGCGAACTTCCTTTTTGCCATATTTCATCTGAACTCTGACTAAAAACAGTAGAACAGAAATAAAACAACATAAAAAATATGCTTAATAGGCTTTTATCAATTTTTATCATGGTAATAAATTATTTGAGGCATGAATGCTAGCAAAGATATAATTTAATAAATATGTTCACAATTTTTATAACTGTTTATAAAACAATGCTACTATTTTATAACATTCTAATAAAAAAGGTATTTTTGCAAACTAAATTCATTTATACATTTATTTATTTTGAAGATATTCAAAAATATAGCTACGTATGCATCTACTAAAAAATCATTTGTTACCATTGGTACATTTGATGGTGTGCATTTAGGGCATCAAAAAGTTATAAAAAATTTAGTTGAAAGTGCTAAAAAAAATAATGCTGAATCAGTTTTATTAACTTTTTTTCCTCACCCCAGAATGGTGCTTCAGAAAAACGCCAATATTAAGTTAATAAACACTATTGATGAACGTATTGAATTACTTGAAAACATTGGTTTAAACACCCTTATTATTCAGGAATTTTCCGATGAATTTGCAAATTTATCTGCCTTTGAGTTTGTTAAAACTATTTTAGTAGATCAATTAAATATTAAGAAATTAATTATTGGTTACGATCATCATTTTGGAAAAAACCGAGAAGGAAATTTTAATAGTTTGGTAGCATTTGGATTGCAATTTAATTTTGAAGTTACAGAGATTTCTCAGAAAGATATTAGCAATATTACCGTTAGTTCAACAAAAATTAGATGCGCTATAGAGCAAGGCGAAATACAAAAAGCAAATAGCTATTTAGGCTATAACTTTACACTAATTGGCACTGTGGTAAAAGGTAAAAATTTAGGTAAAAAAATAGGATTTCCAACAGCTAACATTTTAATAAAGGAAACTTATAAATTAATTCCAAAAACAGGTGCTTATATTGTAAAATCTAGCATTAATAACAAATTAATTTATGGAATGATGAATATTGGCTACAGACCAACTGTTAGCGGAAAAAATCAAACTATTGAGATTAATTTCTTCGATTTTGATGAAGATTTATACAACCAAGTTTTAAAAATTGAAGTTTTAACATTTTTAAGAGAAGAAAAGAAATTTGACTCTATTGAGTATTTAAAAAGCCAACTTAATAAAGACAAACAAAAATCTTTAGAATATATAAATGGCACTTTTTTTGAAAGTAATTAGTTATAAATTAAGCCTTATGAAAAAAAATATTTGTTTCGCAGTACTATTACTTATAAGCTTTAGCTCTTGCAAAAGTTTTAATTTTCAAATAAAAACACCAACAATGATAGATTCTATTATTTGCCCTGAAAATGGAAATTGCAGCTTAGAGCTTATCCCTAATAAATCTATTGAGTTTAAGGAAGATGAATTTGGCATTTTGTACCCAATAATTTCTGAAGGAAATAAAACATTGTTTAAATATACTTTTCAAAAAAAACCGATAAAAGAATTGCAAGACAGCAATTATACTGAAATTATTTATGCGGAATTAGAGACTACTATTTCTGAAATGTCACTAACAAACCAAGACCTTTCTTCTATAAAACTTTACTTTGGCAGATTGTGTTATTGCAAAGGTGCTACAGGTTATTATCCCATAAAAAATGGTACGTTTAAAATTACCCAAACAGCAAAAGACAGTGTTAATTTTAAGCTAGATTTTACAATTACCGAAGTTCCTCAAATAATTTCAGAAATAAACGAAACTATTTCTTTAAAATGAAATGAAACTAAATAGTTACTATTAGCAGCATTTTCTTAAATTTGCGCATCATTTAAAGGAAAAAACAATGTTACAAGTAGCTTTTATTAGAGAAAACAAGGAAACTGTTTTAAAAGGTTTAGCCAAAAGAAATTTTAAAAACGCATTAGAATTAGTTGAAAAAACTATTGCTGCAGATGAAGAACGCAGAGCAATTCAAACAGAATTGGATGCAATGCTTGCCGAATCTAATAAATTATCGAAAGACATTGGAATGCTTTTTAAAGCTGGAGAAACGCAAAAAGCTGCTATTTTAAAAGAAAAAACAGGTATTTTAAAAGAAAAATCTAAAGATTTAACCGAAAGTCTTCAAAATAAAGCCAACGAGCTACAGGAATTACTGTATTTACTTCCAAACATTCCAAATGAAATAGTACCAAACGGTGTTTCTGCAGATGATAATTTAAATGTATTTGAAGAAGGTGAAATTCCGGTTTTACATAAAGATGCTTTACCACATTGGGAATTAGCAAAAAAATACGATATTATAGATTTTGAGCTAGGAAATAAAATTACAGGAGCAGGTTTTCCAGTTTATAAAGGCAAAGGCGCAAAATTACAACGCGCTTTAATTAACTATTTTTTAGACAAAAATACTGCCGCTGGTTATGATGAGGTTCAGGTACCACATTTGGTGAATGAAGCTTCAGGTTTTGGAACTGGTCAATTGCCAGATAAAGAAGGACAAATGTACCACGATGCGCAAGATAATTTATATTTAATTCCTACGGCTGAGGTTCCAGTTACCAACATTTTTAGAGATGTTATTTTAAAAGAAGATGAGTTTCCTATTTGCAAAACTGCATACACGCCATGTTTTAGACGCGAAGCTGGTTCTTACGGAGCGCACGTTCGTGGTTTAAACAGATTACATCAATTTGATAAAGTAGAAATTGTACGTATAGAGCACCCTAACAATTCTTATGCAGCTTTAGATAGTATGGTAAATCATGTAAAAAGTATTTTACAAGAATTAAATTTACCCTACAGAATTTTACGTTTATGTGGTGGCGATATGGGCTTTACTTCTGCACTAACATACGATTTTGAAGTGTTCTCAACAGCACAAGATCGTTGGTTAGAAATAAGTTCAGTTTCTAATTTTGAAAATTTTCAGGCAAATCGCTTAAAACTTCGTTTTAAAAATAGTGAAGGTAAAAGCGAATTAGCACACACTTTAAACGGAAGCTCGTTAGCATTACCACGTGTTTTAGCAGGTTTATTAGAAAACTGCCAAACACCAGAAGGCATAAAAATACCTAAAGTTTTAGTACCTTATTGCGGGTTTGAACTAATTAATTAGACTGAATAGTTATTAATAATTTTTTGTAATGGTTCATTTCAATTAACGCATCAAAATATGCATTGATTTGACCTTTTTTCATGAATTTTAACGCTTTCTTTTTAGCAGTTTCGTAGTGTTTGATTATATCGTTCATGGTTGTAAAATTTAGTTATTTATAACCCTAAGACAATTTCCGTGCCAAAACGTAACAGCTCATTTTTAAAAATAACCGGTATTTATAAAAACTTTAACACTTGTTTACGTTATATTTGATTGATAAACTTAGAAAATGCGCTATTTAATATTCATACTTTTTTGTTGTTTTTCTGCACAAATCTCTGCGCAGGAACCAGAATTAGCGTATCAATATTTTAGAAATGGCGAATATGAAAAATCTGCATATTTATTCAAAACACTGCATGAAAATAACCCCTATAATTCCACTTATTTAAGTTTCTTAATTGATTCTTATCAGCAAATAGAAAAATTTGATGAAATAACAACTATTATAAACAAACAACTTTCATCGTATAAAAATCAAGAGTATTTATTAATAGAATTAGGTTACAACTATCAATTGCAACATCAACAAGAAAAAGCCAACGAATATTATAAAAAAGCCATTGATATTATTGATGCATTTCCAAATTTAGGCTATTTAATAGGAAAAACCTTTCAGGACAACAACCTACTCGATTTTTCTTTAGAAGCCTATAAAAAAACAATGAACCTTGTACCAAATGCTAATTACAACTTTCAAATAGCATTAATTTACAGTGAAAAAGGAGAAATTGAAAATATGTTTACCACATATTTAAATATGGTTTCTAAAAACGACGCATTACTGGCAACATCTAAAAGTTATATGGGAAGATTTATAACGGATGATGCCGAAAATAATTATAATAATATATTAAAAAAATTGTTGTTAAAACAGCTACAAAGCAATCCGCTTACTATATGGAACGATTTATTGAGCTGGTTATTTATGCAACAAAAAGAATATGAAAAAGCATTAATTCAAGAGAAAGCTATTTTTAAAAGGAATGGAGGTGGTTTAGAGCCTATAATGGATATTGGTAAAATTGCTTTTGAAAATAAATCGTACGAAGCTGCAAAAAATTGTTTCCGTTTTGTATTGGAAAATATTCCAAATCTAGAAACCGAATTAACCGCAAAATTGTATTTACTAGAAATTGATATGGATACAAATGCTTCAAATGAAAGCATTGAAAATCAGTTTCAACAAATATTCACACAATATGGCAAAAATCAAAATACAATTGGCATACAAGCAATTTATGCCGAGTTTTTAGCTTTCAAACAAAACGAACCAGAAAATGGAATCTCAGTTTTAAAAGAAGCATTAAATATGCCTATTAACGAATTTCAAACTGGCTATTTAAAAACAAAATTGGCTGATATTTTAGTCTTTACAAACAAATTTAATTCGGCGTTAATTTATTACACGCAAGTACAAAACGATTTAAAAAACCATACTATTGGACAAACGGCGCGTTTTAAAATTGCACAAACATCGTATTTTAAAGGCGATTTTGAATGGGCACAATCACAATTAAAAGTATTAAAAAATTCAACTTCGCAATTAATTGCTAATGATGCACTCGATTTAAATTTATTAATTACCGACAACGCAGTAAAAGACAGTTTAAAAATTGCCTTAAAAACGTATGCAAAAGCCGATTTATTAGCTTTTCAAAATAAAAACCAACAAGCAATTGATACATTGCAAGTGCTTTTAAACACCTATAAAGAACATCCTATTGAAGATGAAGCTTTATTTAAACAAGCGCAACTTTTTGAAAAAACAAATCAGCTTACAAAAGCAGAGCAAAATTATTTGCAAATTATAGCCCTTAATAAAGATGATATTTTGGCTGATGACGCCATCTTTTATTTAGCCGAACTGTATTTAAATAAATTTCAAAACATAGAAAAAGCAAAAGAATATTATCAGAAAATTATATTTGAATATCCTTCTAGCATATTTTTAGTAGATGCTCGAAAAAAATTCCGAGATTTGAGAGGTGATCAGTTAAATTAAAAATAAAACATTTACCCCTTAAACACTTTAACCAATTACAACATATAAATAAAAACAAAATGTATATATATAACGAAACAACCAATGTAGATGAAACTATCCATACTCAATGGCTACATTGGATGAAATCAAAACATATTCCGGCTATGCTTGCTACTGGAAAATTTACCACAGCAAAAATGGTACAAGTTTTAATTGATGAAGAAATGGGAGGTGTAACTTATGCCGTTCAATACACAACCGAAAATATGCAAACTTTGGAAGAATATTATAAAACAGATGCTCCAAAACTTCAACAAGAAGCTTTTCTATTATTTGGCGAAAAAGCAGTTTCGTTTAGAACTGAACTTAAAATTATTAGCGAACAATTTAGTGTGAGTATAAACAATTAATTATGAGTGTAAAAGCAAAAAAACACCTAGGTCAACATTTTTTAACAGATGAACTAATTGCACAAAAAATTGCAGATAGCTTGTTGGGTAATGGTTATAAAAATGTATTGGAAATTGGTCCTGGAATGGGTGTTTTAACAAAGTATTTACTTAAAAAAGACTTTACAACTCACGTTATTGAAATTGATACAGAATCGGTTGAATATTTACAAGCGCATTATTTAAACTTGGCAGACCGTATAATTTCAAAAGATTTTTTAAAAATTGATATTTCCGAGTATATGGGTACAGAGCCTTTTGCAATAATTGGAAATTTCCCTTATAATATATCTTCTCAAATAGTTTTTAAAACATTAGAAAATCGCCATCAAATACCAGAATTTTCAGGAATGTTTCAAAAAGAAGTAGCTTTAAGAATTGCCGAAAAAGCTGGTAGCAAAGTATATGGAATTTTATCAGTTTTAACACAAGCTTTTTACGATGTTGAGTATTTATTTACCGTTCCTCCAACAGTTTTTAATCCACCTCCAAAAGTAGATTCTGGAGTTATTAGATTGGTTAGAAAAGAAAACTATACACTTCCTGTGGATGAAAAATTATTCTACAAAGTAGTAAAAACTGCTTTTCAACAACGCAGAAAAACCTTGCGAAACAGTTTAAAAACATTGAATCTATCGGATTCTTTAAGAGAAGATAGTATCTTTGCAAAACGCCCAGAACAATTATCGGTTCAGGAATTTATCAATCTCACATCTAAAATAGAGAACGATGGCATTTGAAATTACCAAAGATTATATTCAACAAATTCAACAATTAATTGCTGAAAATAAGGAAAATACACTTTTAGCAATGCTAGAAGAAGTGCATTATGCCGATATTGCTGAAATTATTGAAGAATTAGAATATGACGAGGCAATTTATATTATTAAATTATTAGAGAGCGATGTAACTTCTGAAATAATTGCAGAATTAGATGACGATACAAGAGAAAGTATTTTAAAAAGGCTTTCATCAAAAGAAATAGCCGATGAAATTTCCGAATTAGATACCGATGATGCTGCCGACATTATTTCCGAACTTTCCGATAAGCAAATAAAAGAGGTAATTTCTCATATAGAAGATGAGGAACACGCCAAAGATATTATTGATCTTTTACGATACGATGAAGATACTGCCGGAGGTTTAATGGCAAAAGAGTTAGTAAAAGTAAATGAAAACTGGAATGTACTTACCTGTGTTAAAGAAATGCGTGCACAAGCAGAAGAAGTTTCCAGAGTTCATTCTATTTATGTAGTAGATGATAACGATATTTTAAAGGGAAGATTATCATTAAAAGACCTTTTAACAACTTCTACAAAAACAGCAATTAAAGATATTTTTATAAAAAAAGTTGATTCAGTAAACGTAAATGATGATGCTGAAGATGTTGCTAAAGTGATGCAAAAATACGACTTGGAAGCTATTCCGGTTGTTGATGAATTAGGACGCTTAGTTGGAAGAATTACTATTGATGATATTGTTGACGTAATAAAAGAAGAAGCCGAAAAAGATTACCAAATGGCAGCAGGTATATCGCAAGATGTTGAAGCCGATGATACTATTTGGGAACTTACCAAAGCTCGGTTACCTTGGTTAATTTTAGCGTTATTTGGTGGTTTTGTAAGTGTTTCCATTTTAGGAGGATTTGAAGAAGCTATGAATCAATATCCAATACTTTTCTTTTTTACACCGCTAATTGCCGCAATGGCTGGAAATGTTGGAGTACAATCTTCCGCAATTATTGTGCAAGGGTTAGCCAATGATAGTTTAAGAGGATCACTTTGGAACCGACTTTTAAAAGAAGTTTCACAAAGTTTATTAAACGGTTTTGTTTTAGCAGCTTTATTAATGTCTGCCGGAATGTTCTTTCTAGGTTTTGAATTAAAAGTAGGAATTACTGTTTCTATCTCCTTAATTTCAGTCATTATAATCGCCTCAATTATTGGCACATTTGTACCTATTATCTTAGACAAACGTGGTATTGACCCAGCTTTAGCAACAGGTCCTTTTATAACAACAAGTAACGATATTTTAGGAATATTAATCTATTTTTCAATAGCAAAATTAATTTTAGGCTTCTAAATTACTTGGGCATTCCACTGCGTGTCAGGCTTTACGCACTCGCTTTTTTATTGTTTTCAACAATTAAAAGAGCTCAAACAAATGCTTCAATCCTTAATGCAAAATAAGTTTTTAAAATTTCATTTTCTTAAACAAATCCCATAAAACAACACCAACACTAACAGATATATTTAACGAATGTTTTGTGCCTAATTGTGGAATTTCCACACAATAATCACTTGCCGAAACTACTTTTTGCTGAACACCTTTTACTTCGTTTCCAAAAACTACCGCATATTTTTGGTTGGGTTCAACCTCAAAATCTTGCAACATTGTACTATCCTCAGCTTGCTCAATCGCCAATATTTTAACCTTTTCACCTTTCAATCTTTCAACCAAATCAAGTGTATCTGCTACATATTCCCAATCAACAGAATCTGTTGCTCCTAAAGCAGTTTTATGAATATCTTTATGCGGAGGTTTTGCAGTAATTCCACACAGGTAAATTTTTTCAATAATAAAAGCATCGCTGGTTCTAAACACCGAACCAATATTATTTAAACTTCTAATATTATCTAATATAACTATTAAAGGAATCTTTGCAGTTTGTTTAAATTCTTCCACATTTAATCTGCCCAGTTCACTATTTTTTAATTTCCTCATTACTAGGGTTTATTCGTTTAATTGTTAAATTGTGCAATTCATAATTCATAATTTCCAATTCGGAATTATAAATATAAAATGTAACTTCGCAAAACTAACTTAATTTCCTATAAAATTGGCAGCAAAAAAAGAGAAAGTCACACCTTTAATGAAACAATACAACGCCATTAAGGTAAAATATCCTGATGCAATGTTACTGTTTAGAGTTGGTGATTTTTATGAAACTTTTGGAGAAGATGCTAAAAAAGCATCTAAAGTTTTAGGAATTATTTTAACAAAACGTGGTGCTGGAAGCGAAACAGAAACTGCTTTAGCAGGTTTTCCGCATCACTCATTAAATACGTATTTACCAAAATTAGTAAAAGCAGGAATGCGTGTTGCCATTTGCGATCAGTTGGAAGATCCAAAAATGACCAAAACTATTGTAAAACGTGGTGTTACAGAATTAGTAACTCCTGGTGTTGCCTTAAATGATGAAGTTTTACAATCTAACACCAATAATTTTTTAGCGGCCATACATTTTGGAAAAAAACTCCTTGGAATTTCTTTTTTAGATGTTTCAACAGGTGAATTTTTAACCGCACAAGGAAACAGTGAATATATAGATAAATTGTTACAGAACTTTAACCCAAGCGAGGTGTTGGTTCAAAAACAACATAAAAATAAATTTAAAGAGCTTTTTGGCGACCGATTTTATACATTTTATTTAGAAGATTGGATTTTTCAATCGGAATATGCGTTAGAAACATTAACCAATCATTTTAAAGTAAAAACGTTAAAAGGTTTTGGTGTTGATGAATTAAATGAAGGAATTATTTCATCAGGTGCCGTGCTATATTATTTATCGGAAACGCAGCATAATAAACTGGAACATATTTCCGTAATTAACCGTATTTCTGAAGATAATTATGTGTGGATGGATCGTTTTACCATCCGTAATTTAGAATTGTACAATTCAACTTCGGTAAATGCAGTAACGCTTTTAGATGTAATTGACAAAACCATTTCGCCAATGGGCGGACGTTTATTAAAACGCTGGCTGGCATTGCCTTTAAAAGATATTAGCAGAATAAAAAAACGTCACGATATTGTAAAATATTTAATAGATAATGATGACTTTTTTGAGTTAACAACCTTTCAAATTAAACAAATTAGTGATATTGAGCGTTTGGTTTCTAAAGTTGCAACCGGAAAAGTAAATCCGCGTGAAGTTGTATTGCTTAAAAATTCCTTAAATGCTATTATTCCAATAAAAGAAGCTGCTGAAAAAAGTGATAACGAAAGTTTAAAAATAATTGGCGAACAATTACAAAACTGCAATACGCTTCGTGAAAAAATAACAAAAACTTTAAACGAAGATGCGCCGGTAAATATTAACAAAGGAGATGCAATTGCCGAAGGTGTTTCAAAAGAATTGGATGATTTAAGAGCTATTTCAACCAAAGGAAAAGATTATTTAGATGCTATGTTGGCTCGCGAAATTGAGCGTTCCGGAATTACATCATTAAAAATAGCATTTAATAATGTTTTTGGGTATTATATTGAAGTTAGAAACACACATAAAGATAAAGTACCTACCGATTGGATTCGTAAACAAACTTTGGTAAGTGCCGAGCGATATATTACTGAAGAATTAAAAGAATACGAAACCAAAATTTTAGGTGCAGAAGAAAAAATTGGGAAACTTGAAAGTGAATTATTTGCCGAGTTAATCAGTAATTTAATAGATTATATTCAACCAATACAATTAAACGCACAACTTATTGCGCAAATAGATTGTTTATGTTCCTTTGCACAAATTGCCAAACAACATAATTATGTACGTCCACAATTAGATGAAAGCACCGATTTAGAAATAAAAAATGGTCGTCATCCAGTAATTGAAAAGCAATTACCAATTGGAGAAGAATATATTGCAAATGATGTTGTTTTAAACACCCATTTACAGCAAATTATTATGATTACCGGTCCTAATATGAGTGGTAAATCTGCTATTTTACGTCAAACCGCTTTAATTGTTTTACTGGCGCAGATGGGAAGTTATGTTCCGGCTCAAAACGCAAGAATTGGGATTGTAGACAAAATATTTACACGTGTTGGCGCCAGCGATAACATTTCAATGGGCGAATCTACTTTTATGGTAGAAATGAACGAAACTGCAAGTATTTTAAATAATATTTCGGACAGAAGTTTGGTGTTATTAGATGAAATTGGACGTGGAACAAGCACATATGACGGAATTTCAATAGCTTGGGCAATTGCCGAATATTTACACGAACATCCGTCAAAAGCAAAAACATTATTTGCAACACATTACCACGAATTGAATGATATGACTAATACATTTGATCGTATTAAAAACTTTAATGTTTCGGTAAAAGAATTAAAAGATAAAGTTATTTTCTTACGAAAATTAGTTCCTGGAGGAAGCGAACATAGTTTTGGTATTTACGTTGCTAAATTAGCCGGAATGCCAAGCTCTGTAATTCATAGAGCAAGTAAAATGTTAAAGCAACTCGAGAAAAATCACACCAATTCTGAGGTTAAAGAAACATTAAAAAACGCTGCTGAAAATGATATGCAATTGAGCTTTTTTAAGTTAGACGATCCTTTGTTAGAAGATATAAAAGAAGAAATTCTTTCTACTAATATTGATACGCTTACACCTATTGAAGCTCTAATGAAATTGAATGAAATTAAACGAATGTTAACAAAAAAGGCGTCAAAATAGCTAAACTATTTAAAAACGAAAAAACCGTTATTCTGACTTTATTTCAGGAGCTCTTCAAATTGAATTCTACATATTTTGAGAAGCTAAACCCAGTTTAGGTTGACGCGTTTTTAATAAAAAAACTAATGAAATGATTAACAATTTAGAACAAGGCTTTTTTGGAATTGGTATTCAAAACGGAAAAACTCCTGAAAATTTAGGTGTTTTATGGCGTTCTGCACAAAATATGGGTGCAAGTTTTATATTTACTATTGGAAACAGATATGCAAAACAAGCGTGTGACACACACAAAGCAACAGGCGCTATGCCTTATTTTCATTATGAAACTTTTGATGATTTTTATAATAATTTACCTAAAGGAGCACAACTTGTTGGTGTGGAACTAACTGAAAAAGCAATGCCTTTAGAAACATTTTCGCATCCTCGCCGTTGCGTATATTTATTAGGAGCGGAAGACCACGGCTTGTCTAAAATCGCTATTGAAAAATCACATTTTTTAGTAAAATTTAAATCTACTTTAAGTTTAAATGTTTCTGTAGCTGGAAGTATTATTATGTACGATAGACAGGCAAAACTTTTTTAATAATCTAAGTCTTAGTTAATAAAAATCATTACATAAGCCTTCACACAAATCATAAATACTGCAAAATTCTTTAACATTTTTTTGACGTATTTTTAATTACCTTTGTATATTCTAAAGTTTAAAAACATGTTTTTATTTATTAGTGGTGCCGAAATTTTTGTTATTCTTTTAATAACTGTAATGTTATTTGGAGCCGATAAATTACCGGAAATTGCACGTGGATTAGGAAAAGGTATGCGACAAATAAAAGATGCAACAAATGATATTAAAAGAGAAATACAAAATAGTGCAGAAAAGCATAATATAGATGTAGATGTTGCAGCAAAAGTGCGCGATGAGATTAGTAAAGTAACTGATAATGTTACGGACATAACACAACCTGTAAAAAAAATAAAAGATAAAATTGTTGATGATATTACAGGGCCTGTAAAAAGAAACTTATAATATTGAAACTATTAAATCCGATTATTAATTACGATAAACAATTACTCCTTTTTCTACATTCTAAAGGTTCTGTGTTTTGGGATTCTTTTTGGATTTTTATAACCAATCCTTTTCACTGGATTCCGCTTTTTTTTATTTTATTTTTTTTCGGTTTTAAGGTTTATGGCTTAAAAAAATCCTTCTTAATATCTTTATTTACTGCCGTAAGTGTTGCTTTTTCTTTACTAATTGTAAACCTTATTAAAAACAATGTACAACGCTTACGACCACTAAATGATGTTAGTGTAAATGAATCTATAAGAACAATAATTGAAGCACATGATTTTAGTTTTGTATCTGGTCATTCTACCGTGTCCTTTACCATTGCATTTTTATCATTTTGGGTACTAAAAAAACATTTTAAATTTGCTTTTCTTATATTTCTATTTCCTTTACTATTTGCATACAGCAGACTATATTTAGCCGCGCATTATCCATTAGATATTTTATTTGGAATGCTTTTAGGATTTTGTATAGCTTTATTTTTTTATAAAGTATTAAGTAAATTTGTATTAAAAACTTAAGTAGTTTTAACTCTGCTTATAGTTAAACCATCTCTAATAGGCAACAAAACGGTTTCAATTCGTTCATCAGAGTTTAATAATTTATTATACTTTAAAAGCTCTTTGGTATCAATATCCTTTGGATTTAATTCTTCAATTACTTTTCCGCTCCAAAGTACATTGTCTGATAAAATAATACCTCCAGGATTCATTTTATCAATTATTAAATTAAAATAATTACTGTAATTTGCTTTATCAGCATCTATAAAAACCAAATCAAATTTTTTATTAATTGTAGGAATAATTTCAATAGCATTCCCAATAAGTTGTTCTATTTGATTTTTATAATCGGAAGCATCAAAATATTTTTTACAAATGGCTTCCAACTCTTCATTTTTATCAATGGTAATTAACGTTCCATTTTTTTGCAAACCTTCGGCTAAACATAAAGCAGAATAACCTGTGTATGTTCCAATTTCTAAAATACTTTTAGGATTTATTATCTTTGAAATAATTGACAAAATTCTGCCCTGATAAGCACCGCTTAACATTCTTGGATTTAATATTTTTTGCCAAGTTTCTTTATTTAGTTGTTGTAAAAGTGCTGGTTCATTTTGAGAATGATTTACAACATATTTGTCTAATTTTTCTGATAGAAAGTTCATTGTTTTTGTTTGTAAAAATAGAAAAACTGTTTAAAAGTGAAATTTTTGTCAACCTGTGCTTCGACTTCGCTCAGCAACCGGTTATTGAGTGGAGTTAAAATACAGGTTCTCATAATTTTTGACAATCAGTATAGGAAGAATCTGAATCAAATTCAGAATAACAATTTCAATTTCTTCTTTTAAAAGCCTCTTTAAATTAAGTTTAAATTTTTGTTTTCAACTCGTGTTCCATTTGTGCTTTTTCTTTATCACATAAACATTTAGAATGTTTATTTAAATTGGTTTTATACTTATCTATACATTTGGTAATTAATCCATTTTGCTTTGAATATAATCCACATTTTCTGCATACTAATAAATGAATCCTCAATTTTAAAATTTCCCAAAAAGTGGCCTCTTTATATTGGCTTTTATCACAAATTGTAGTTGCCTGGTTGCAAGTTATTTTCATTTGTATTTTATTTAATTTTTAAACCAATTATCTTCCATACATTTTCTTAGCTGTGTTCTGGCTCTATGTATAATTACCCAAAGATTTGACGATGAAATCTCTAACTCCTTACAAATATCTTCTGTTTCAATTTGTTGAATAGTTTTCATTCTAAAAACCATTGCATATTTTTCTGGCAAGTTAGCTATACATTTTTCAAGCGCATCAGATAACTCCTCATTTTCTATATCTTTTTCTGTTTCATTATTCCAAGATGAAGGAATACGTTCTTCAATCCAATCGCCTTCTCTTTCACCATCATCATAAAAATTCATTTTAACCTCTGCTTTTCCTTTTGCCGAATTAATTTTACGATAATAGTCTATAATTTTTCTTTTTAAAATAGCTACTAACCAGGTTCTTTCACTAGCCAATCCTTGAAAGTTATCCATTGCTTTTAATCCAGCAAAAAAAGTGTCTTGCACTAAATCTTTTGCTAAATCATGATTATTAATTCTGCCTATTGCGTAATTATATAAATAATCTGCATGAAGTTTCACCCATTTATCTGGGTTTAATAGATGTGTTTCTTTTGGCATTTATGAATATTATTTTAGTGCTAAAATAATTTAATTTATATGTTAGACTTACTATTATTAGCAAAACTACCTAAAATTGCAAATAATTTTTTTCGATCTATTGGTTTTGATAAATACTCTGTAAATCCTTTTTCTAAAGCTGTTTCTTTGTCCGATTCCATTGCAAAAGCCGAAAGGGCAATAATTGGCACTTTTGGATTGAATTTTTTTATTTCATTCATAGCCTCAAAACCGTTTAAAATTGGCATTTTTATATCCATTAAAATTAAATCGATATTAGGATTTGCTTTGGCTAAATTAACAGCTTCCAATCCGTTAAAAGCTTCAATTACTTTTATTTTTGTATTAGAAAAAAGTTCGTTTATATATAACATGTTGTACTCTTCATCTTCCGCTATTAAAATTGTAAGTTCTATATTCTCCATAGGTATTTGTGCAATTTTTTGTTCTAAAACTGTGGTAATTGGTTTTTGTTTGGATTTTAAATATGGTATTGTAAAATAAACGGATGTGCCTTTATTGTTAGAATCTATCCAAATTTCTCCATTAAATAATTCTACAAATTTTTTAGATATTGCTAATCCTAGACCAGTTCCTTTACTTTGTTTGCTTAAATTTAAATTTGCCTGAGTAAATCTATCAAAAATAACAGCGTGCAATTCTTTATCTATACCAACTCCTGTATCTTTTACAAAAAAGAGTAAGGTTTCATCATCTTTTAATTCGTACCCAAACTCAATACCACCTTGTTCAGTAAATTTAAAAGAATTTGACAATAAATTGGTTAAAACTTGATTCAATTTAGGTCCATCAATTTCAATAAAGCTTTTTGCGCTATCTAAGCCTTTTTTTACTACTAATTCTAATTTATGGTCAGAAGCTATTTGCTTATAAAACACATATAAATCATCTATTAAATGGTTCATATTTGTAGCTTCATAATTTAATTTAACAACACCTGCCTCAATTTTTGATATATCTAAAATATCATTTACAATATTTAGTAATTGTTTACTGCTAGTTACAACAATATTGGCATATCTTTTTCTATCTGCATATGATAAGTCTGCTTTTAAAAATAATTCTGAGAACCCAATAATTCCATTCATTGGGGTTCTAATTTCATGACTCATATTGGCTAAAAATGCCGATTTCAATTTGTCAGATTCTTGTGCTTTTGCCAATGCTTTTTTAAGTTCATCATCGCTATTTTTACGCTGAATTGCACTGCTTATTTGATCTGCTACAAACTCTAATAATTGTAAATCGCTTTGTTTATAGGCGTTTTCATTTGTATAGCTTTGCACTACAATTGCCCCAATAGTTTTATTTTGAATTTTTAAAGGAACTCCCACCCAAATTTCAGATTTAAACCCAACTAAATCAACAATACCTTGCTTAATTAATTGTTGATGCTCTTTATCTGTTAACATTAAAGATTTACCAGATTTTATAACATAACCAGTTAAACTTTTTTTGGCAGGAAACTCTTCTAAATGTTCTTTTTCATCAACTAATATTGGCATTTTTATCATATCTGTACTTTCATCGTACATACCAATATAAAAATTGCTGGTGTCTATAATTTTATGAAGTTCTTCTTTAATATATAAGCTAAATTCATTAAAATCTTCAATTACAGAAACTCCTTTAGATATATTGTATAAAACATTTTCAATTTGTTCTATTTTCACCCTTTCTGTAATATCAACAAGTACTGCATGAATGGTGGTTTTATTATCAATATCTTCTATTTTTGTAAGCGTAACCTGAACAGGAAAAACCACTCCATTGGCGCGCTTATGATGCCACCTAAATCTATTAAAACCATTATCAATAGCAATTTTCATTACTTTTTCTGCTTTATCAAAAGAATTTTCTCCATCTGATTGAAATTCAGGTGAAAGTTGTGATGGATGCAGTTTTACAAGTTCCTCTTTTGTTTTAAAACCAAACATTTTTAAAGAAGCCTTATTACAATCTGAAAACAATCCATTTTTAATAATTAATACAGAATCTATAGATTTTTCAAATATATCTTTGTATTTTCTTTCAGATTTTTCTAAAAGTATTTTCGCTTTTATTCTATCTGTAATATCATCAACCAAACAAGCTGCGCCAACAATAGTACCATCGGATTCTTTTAGAGTTACACTATACCAATCGCAAATAATTATTTTTCCGCTTTTGGTTATGTTTTCATTTGTTTGTCTAAAACTTTTATTTTGAACAAATGATGTTTCTCTCAATGTTTTCATTTTACCCAGCAAATGTGGAGGTGTTAACAAATCAGGGCTAGATTTTCCTAATACTTCTTGAGCTGTGTAACCAAATATATGTTCAGCAGCTTTGTTCCATTCTAAAATTTTATAATCTGTATCCCAAATAATAGATGCTAATGGTGTATTGTTAAATTGATGTTTTAATTGTTGATTGCTTTTGAATAATAAATCTTCTATGTTTTTTTGTTCTGTATAATCTTCAATAATTCCTTGTATATGGGATATTTCATTATTAAAATCTCTAATAACATCAATATTGGCTTTTACCCATTTTATTTTTTTATTTTTAGTGTAAATTCTAAATGGTTTTGGCTTTAAGGTTGAGAGGTTACTTTTTACAAGGCTAAAAACTTCATTTCTAATAAAATTTAAGTCTTCTGGAAAAACTAATTGGTAAATTTTAATATCTCCATTTAAAAACTCTTTATAATCGTATCCAAACAAATTCACTATATTTTCAGAAGCAAAAATGACTGGAAAATCTCTTTTGTTTTCACAAAGAATTGCAATAGAAGAGCTTTTATTAATAATATTATAAGCTTCCTTAATTCGGTTTTCTCGTTCTTTTTTTTCTGTTATTTCATGAAAAAAGAGCATAATTCCTTTACTGGACGGAATAATTCTGTTTTCAAACCATCTATCCCAAGGTTTAAAATAATTTTCAAAATTTATTGGTTTATTTGTTTCTATAGCTACTTTAAGATTGGCAAAAAACAAATCTCCCTCTTCTACAGGAAACTCTTTTAAAATATTTTTCCCTAAAATATCTTTAGGTCTTTTACCTAATATATTGGCTGCTTTATCATTTAAATAAACATAGTTTAATTGTGTATCTAACAATGCGAACCCTTCTTTAATGCCTGAAAAAGTATCTGACAATAAATTTTTTGTTGTATTAATTTCCTGCTCTGCCAAAACCCTTTCTGTAACATCTTGGGCTGTACCAATTATTTTAACAATTCTATTTTTTTTAACTAATACACTTCTATGTTCGCTAATAAATTTAATTTCATTTTTAGCTGTTTTTACTCTATAAGAAAGTACTTGGTTCTGATTTTTTAATAAATTGGTAATGGAAAAATTATTAACAATATTTTTATCATCATCAAAAACAAATGATAAATAAAACTCTAATGTTGGCGTAACACTTTGTGGTATTAAACCTAACATATTATAAGTTTCATCTGTCCAGTAAATTTCTTTTGATAAAAAATCGTAATGCCAACTTCCTAATTTAGCAATTGCCTGTGACTCTTTATATCTGTGTTCGCTTTCTGCTAATTTATTCCTAATTTTTACTTTTTCAGTAATATCTTCTACAGATATAATTATATTTTCTAATGATGTTAAACTTTCTTCTGCTACTTTATATTTAATTAAAATATCAAATTCTTTCCCTTCTAGTGTTTTATTAACAGATTCCAATTCAACTTCTGTTTTTCCTAAAAGTATATCTTTAATTAAACGAGTAAAACCTGCATTAGATTTTTCTGTAAAAACTTTGTTTAAATTTTCAAATAAATCTTTTTTGCTATTGGCTTTGTACAACGAAACTGCTGCTGAATTAACATCTTTAATTTGAACAAGCGAGGCTAACTCCTCAACAATACTTGGGTGTTTTGTTAATAAAGTGCTTAAATCTGTATTATATTCTTTTAATTTTTTTTCGATCAGTAACTTTGCCTGAGAAAAATCTTCTATAAATAAAGCAATAGGTGCATATTCAAAAAAACTAAAATATGTAGTATTTTTTATATCCTCATTCGAACCATTTTTAACAATTCTTTCTTCCATTTTAATTCATTAGGGGTTTTCAATACCTAAATATACATAATATTTAAATTGAATAAGGCCAGGTGCTATAATAATTTAAAGATTTTTATGATCTTTAGGAAGTGTAATTGTAAAAACAGAACCAACATGTAATTCGCTATTTACAGTAATTTTACCACCATGTCTTTTCACAATTTTTTGAGCAATTGGCAAACCTAAACCAATACATTTTATTTTATCGTCGGAATACGTGTTTACTACAAAAAATTCATTAAAAATTAAATACTTATTATCTTCATCAATTCCCATTCCATTATCAGAAATAATAATCTCTATTTCTAATTGGTTATTTACCACTTCAATTTGAATGTTCGTATTTTCGCTAGAATATCTAATAGCATTTTGTATAATATTTAAAATAGCAATTTCAAGTTCAGTTCTATCAAACTTAAAATCAATACTACTGTTAGGTAAATTATACTGAATAGTAATATTTTTTTTAGCCGCTAGTTGTTCTGCTTTTTCAATAACATCAATAATAAATTTATTGAAATTTTGATGTTGAAAATTGAAATTTAATTGAGGTAATTGGTATCTGGAATAATCTGCAAGTTTATTTAGAAATTTTAAAGAAAAATCTGAAGAATTTTTTATTATTTCTATGTGTTTCTGCAATTTATCGGGCGAGTAATTAGGTAAACTTTCTAAAATCATTTCGGAAAATGAAAATGAAACTCCAACCGGATTTTTTAAATTATGAATTAATTTTTTGAATATTAGATTGTTAAGCTCAACAATATCGTTCAACTCCTTCTCTTTATTCTTAAGTTTTAAGCTTAATTCAACTATTTTATCTTCTAGCTCTTCGCTTCTTTTCTCTAGGCTTTCGTTATCTTTTTTCACAATAACATATCTTTTTAGGGTAAATTTAACTGTATTGAAGCTATTATTCAAATTTTTATATAAATATTATAATTCTTATTAAACTAGCGCTATACTTTCAACATTTTTTTAATAGCAATGATTTTTCATTACTTTTACCCTTTCGTTTTAAAATAGATATAAAAAATGTCGACTTCAAAAAAAGAATATAAAAAAATCACTACCAAAAGCCTGGTGGAAATGAAAAAAAATGGCGAAAAAATTGCCATGTTAACCGCATATGATTATACCATGGCAAAAATTTTAGACAATGCTGGTATAGATATACTTTTAGTAGGTGATTCTGCATCTAATGTAATGGCTGGTCATATGACTACTTTACCAATTACATTAGATCAAATGATATACCACGCAAGCTCCGTAATTAGAGCAATAAACCGCTGTTTAGTTGTGGTAGATTTACCATTTGGAAGTTACCAAGGGAATTCTAGAAGCGCTCTTGATTCTGCTATTAGAATTATGAAAGAATCTGGTGGACATTCGGTAAAACTAGAAGGTGGAAGCGAAATTAGAGAATCTATTTCACGTATTTTAACAGCCGGAATTCCTGTAATGGGACATTTAGGTTTAACACCACAAAGTATTTATAAATTTGGATCGTTTACCGTAAGAGCAAAAGAAGAAGAAGAAGCTCAAAAACTAAAAGAAGATGCTTTATTACTTGAAGAATTAGGTTGTTTTGCATTGGTTTTAGAAAAAGTGCCTGCAAAATTAGCTAAAGAAGTTGCCGAAAGCATTTCAATTCCGGTAATTGGAATTGGCGCAGGAAACGGTGTTGACGGACAAGTTTTAGTAACGCACGATATGTTAGGAATGACGCACCAATTTCACCCTCGTTTTTTAAGAAGATATTTAGATTTATACTCTGAAATGTCAAATGCATTTGAAAACTACATTACAGATGTAAAAAGTGTAGATTTTCCAAATGAGAATGAGCAATATTAAATGAAAGTACTATTTATAGATACCAATCATCCTATTTTAAAAGCTGGTTTAGAAAAATTAGGCTGTATTTGCGATGAAGATTATACTTCTTCAAAAGAAAAAATTGAAGAAAAACTTTTCAATTACAACGGCATTGTAATACGAAGTAGGTTTACTATTGATCAACAATTTATAAATAAAGGAAGTAATTTACAATTTATTGCACGTGTTGGCGCAGGACTTGAAAGTATAGATGTTGACTATGCCCAAAAAAAAGGAATTCATTTAATTTCATCGCCCGAAGGAAATAGAAATGCAGTTGGAGAACATGCGCTGGGTATGATTTTAGCTTTGTTTAACAACATTAAAAAAGCCGATTTAGAAATCCGTCAAGGAAAATGGATTAGAGAGGGAAATAGAGGTATTGAATTAGAAGGCAAAACCGTTGGAATAATTGGCTATGGAAACATGGGTAAAGCCTTTGCCAAAAAATTAAAAGGTTTTGATGTTGATGTAATTTGTTACGATATAAAAGAAGGCGTTGGCGATGAAAACTGCAAACAAGTTTCATTAGAAGAATTGCAAGAAAAAACTGATGTTTTAAGCTTACACACACCTTTTAATCAACTTTCAAATAAAATGGTAAATACCCAATTTATTTCAAAATTTAAAAAACCTTTTTACTTAATAAATACCGCCAGAGGTTCTGCTGTTGTAACAGACAACCTTGTTGAAGCACTAATAAATAAAAAAGTATTGGGTGCATGTTTAGATGTAATTGAATATGAAAAATTATCATTTGAAAATTTATTTGAGAACGATAATTTACCCGAAGCTTTCAGCTATTTAATAAAAGCAGATAATGTATTATTATCGCCACATATTGCTGGTTGGACAGCAGAATCTAAAGTTAAATTAGCACAAGTAATTGTAGATAAAGTTCAAAATATATTTTTTGCTGAGTCTAAAACTGAGGAAAAAACAGTTGCTAAACGAGTTACAGGAATTGGCGGATTGTTTTTTAAAACCGAGAATCCTGCAAAATTAAAAGAATGGTATAAAACACATTTAGGTTTTAATACTGATGATTATGGCTGTACTTTTTGGTGGAAAAACAACAACAATAAACTAGCAAGCACACAATGGAGTCCGTTTAAAAATGATACTTCATATTTTTCTCCTTCAAAAAAAGACTACATGTTTAATTATAGAGTAGAAAATTTAGTAGATTTATTAGCTAAATTAAAAAATGAAGGCGTTACTATAGTTGGTGAAATGGAAGAATATGAATACGGTAAATTTGGTTGGATATTAGATCCTGAAGGTAATAAAATAGAACTTTGGGAACCAATTGACAGTGCTTTTTTATAAAAAATTAATTAACTTAAACAATAAAAAAAATGGATGTAATTGATGAAAAAGGAAATGTAGTTCCTAAAAGTAGTGAAGAAAGCAAAAGAGTAATAGCTGGTATTTTAGCTTTATTACTTGGAACGTTTGGGATTCACAAATTTGTATTAGGATACACAAAAGAAGGTATTATTCAACTTATAATATCGGTATTTAGTTGTGGATTATTAGGAATTATTGGGTTTATTGAAGGTATAATTTACCTAACAAAATCTGACGAAGAATTTATTTATATGTACCAAACTAATAAAAAAGGCTGGTTCTAAATTAAATATCAAATTAAAAACTAAAAAACTCTGCAATTAAATTGCAGAGTTTTTTAGTTTTTATAAATCTTACTATTTTTAACTATATAATAACCCTTGTTATAAATTAACTCAAGGGCTTATTATTAGCAGAAGTTTCGTTTAAAGTTTCAGCTTCATTGTTTTCATTTTCTAAACGGCTTTCCAACTCTGCCTGAAATTCTTCCATAACAGGTTTTACAGTACTTTCAGGTATTTCAGAAATTCTGATATACATTAATCCATCAACAGAATTATTAAACAACGGATCTACATTAAACGCCACCAATCGTGCATTTTGCTTTACGTATTTTTTAATTAAAACAGGAATACGCAATGCTCCAGGTTCAATTTCGTCAATAACTTTATCAAACTTGTTCATATCAGCTTGGGTTGCATCAAAAACAAAATCTTTATCGGCATCTTTTAGCTTTACTTTATATTCTTTTTTAGGATGAATATATTGTGCAATATATGGATCGTAATAATGAGATTTCATAAACTCAATCATTAGCGATTTTGAAAAATTAGAAAACTGATTACTAATACTTACACCTCCAATTAAATATTTATATTCTGGATAACGTAACGTTACATGAACAATACCTTTCCACAATAAAAATAAAGGCATTGGTTTTTGTTGGTATTCTTTAATTATAAATGCACGTCCCATTTCAATAGAATATTCCATCATAGAATATAATTCTGGCTCAAACTTAAATAAGGTTTGCACATAAAAGCCATGAATACCATACTTTGCATAAATATCTTTTCCTAACCCCATTCTATAAGCACCAGCTAAAGCTTTTGCTTCATCATCCCACAAAAATAAATGATGATAGTAACTATCAAAGCTATCTAAATCTATCGCTTCATTTGTACCTTCACCAACTTCTCTAAAGGTTATTTCACGCAAACGACCAATTTCAAAAATTAAATTTGGAATATCTTTTCGTTGCGCAAAAAACACTTCATAGTTTTTACTTTTTAGCAAACGCCCACCATTTTCACGCAATGCATCTACTTCTGATATCATTTTTTCAATATCGCGTTGACAAACAATTTCTTTTGGAGCTTTTGGTATTTTTAAAGCTGCTGTAGTTAATGGTTTTGGTTCCTTTTGATAAGGATTTGCCAACATATAGGTTTTTCTACGAATAAAATCGCAAAAATCTTGTGTGCTTTTATATTCTTCTTGATCGTTTACAGAAATTGGTTTGCCTATTCTAACTTTTATTACTCTACCTTTTTGAGATAATAATTCTGAAGGTAATTTTGCGGTACGTAAAGTTGGATTTAATTTGGATAGCAAATAAAATAACCTACTATTTTTTGCATGAAAATATATTGGAATTACCGGTACATTGGCTTTTTGAATTAATTTTATAGCGCCTTCTTCCCACGGTCTGTCTACAATTAATTTTCCATCTTTGTAAGTAGAAACTTCACCTGCAGGAAAAACACCTAATGGATTTCCCCCTTTTAAATGAGATAAAGCGTTTTTTATACCTGCAATACTTGATTGCGCATCCTTTCTATCTTCAAAAGGGTTTACCGGCATAATAAACGGTTTCATAGGTTCAATTCTATGCAATAAAAAATTGGCTATTATTTTATAGTCAGGGCGTTTTTCTATTAATAATTTTAATAATAAAATTCCATCAATTCCACCAAGTGGATGGTTAGAAACAGTAATAAATGCTCCTTCTTTTGGAATTCTTCTTAAATCTTCTTCTGGAATTTCAAATTTAATTTCTAAATCATCTAAAAGTGCTGTAAAAAATTCTAAATCTTTTAAATGTTTATGCTTATTATAAATTCTATTTATAGCAGAAATTCTAAGTACTTTTAATAGTACCCAACCAAAAAATGTTCCTATAAAACCATATTTATCAAGGCTTACAACCTTTGCAACTTCTTTAGCTGTTACTAAACTCATTTATATAAAATTAATGTAGCTACAAAAATACATAAATTTATTTCAATACAAGTTGCACAGTGCCTTTTGTAGCTTGTTTTAACAATATTTCACCTTTTTGTTCTATTCTTTCAACAGCTTCTTCAGTTGCATGCCTTACGGTATAAAGCATAACGTTTTCAAAATAAGAAACTTTATAGTTTTTATTTATTTCAGATAAAAACTGTTGAAAATTATTAAACTTATCTTCTATACAAACCGAAAAACTTAAAGCAGAATTTTGAATAAGATTTACCTTTAATTTATAATTATGTAAAATTTTAAATATATCGCTTAAATTATACTCAACCATAAACGAAAAATCTAAGGCCGAAATAGAAACTAAAATTTGTTGTTGTTTTAAAATAAAACAAGGTATTTGTGGTAGTAAGCAATGCCCTTTTCCAACAATTGTTCCTGTTGAATTTAAATTGTAAAAAGATCGAACATATAATGGAATGTTTTTATTTTCTAACGGTTTTAATGTTTTTGGATGAATTACAGAAGCGCCGTAAAAAGCCATTTCAATAGCTTCTCCATAAGAAATTTGTTGTAACAACTGTGCATTTTCAAAATATCTTGGGTCGGCATTTAACACTCCTTCAACATCTTTCCAAATTGTTAAACTAGCTGCATTTAAACAATAAGCAAAAATTGCTGCGGAATAATCTGACCCTTCTCTACCTAATGAAGTGGTATTTCCTTTTAATGTACTCCCTAAAAAACCTTGTGTAATGTATAATTTATCAGTATTTAATTTAGAAATATTTTGTTTTGTGGCTTCCCAATTAATATAAGCATCTCTGTAGGTTTCATCGGTTTTTATAAAATTTCTAACATCAATCCAATTATTTAAAACACCAATTTCATTTAAATAAATACTTACAATTTTTGTTGATAGTAATTCTCCAAAACCAATTATTTGATCGTAAATAAAATTATAATCAGTTTCTTTATTTGTTATTAAAAAGCCACTTAATTGCCCAAAAAATTGCTCAAT
>NZ_JBFHHX010000029.1:0-29906 GCF_041596795.1 Lutibacter sp. | reverse complement strand
GTGATCGCGACAGGATTCGAACCTGTGACCGTCTGCTTAGAAGGCAGATGCTCTATCCAGCTGAGCTACGCGACCATTAGGATTATAAATAATCCAGGTTATCTGTCGGGGTGGCAGGATTCGAACCTGCGACCTCCGCGTCCCAAACGCGGCGCGATAACCGGGCTACGCTACACCCCGAAAAATAAAAAAAGCGGAGAGACAGGGACTCGAACCCTGGCGACAGTTACCCGTCGACAGATTAGCAATCTGCTCCGTTACCACTCCGGCACCTCTCCTAAATATGTTTATGAACTTATTTTTGCGAGTGCAAATGTAGCATTACAATTACATTTACACAACATTTTTTTACTTTTTTTTTATATTATTTTCACTTATCTATTCAGGATATTCAATTCTTAAATGATAAATATTCTTTAACTTCTTCTTTAACACCTTTTTAATGGTTTGTAATTCTTTAAAAGTAATATCAGCATTCATAAATTGTCCCTCCTCCATTTGCTTATTTACAATCCGTTCTACCAAATCATCTATTAATTGAGAATTTGGTTCTTTTATACTTTTTGATGCTGCTTCAACCGAATCACACATCATTAAAATGGCTGTTTCTTTTGAAAATGGAATGGGTCCTGGGTATTGAAAATCAATTAATTCAACCTTTCCTCCTACATTTTGCTCTTCCTTTTTATAAAAATAATATACCAATGTTGTTCCATGGTGAGTTCTAATAAAATCAATTATTCTATCTGGAATATGATTTTTCTTTGCCAGCTCTACTCCATTAATAATATGATCAATAATAATTTGAGCGCTATCTTTAGGTGGCAATTCGTTATGCGGATTCACAGAAGTACGCTGATTTTCTGTAAAATACATTGGATTAAATATTTTTCCTATGTCATGGTACAATGCTCCTGTTCTGGCTAACATTGCATTTGCATGAATTTCGTTTGCACAGGCTTCTGCTAAATTAGCTACTTGTAATGAATGCTGAAAAGTTCCTGGAGCCTTGTCTGCCAATTCTCTTAATAATTTAGAATTTGTATTAGACAATTCTTTCAATGATTCATCAGACACTAGTCCAAAAAGTTTTTCAAAAATATAAATTAGTGGTAAAACAAATAAAGTTGCACCTCCATTTAAAGCAAAATAGATAAATTTTTCATGGTCCAAATTTTGAACATTTCCTTCCTGAATAATAGAAAATGCAAAATAAGACACAAAATAAACAAAAGTAATCTGTAATACAGAAATAAATAAATTGGCGCGCTTATACAGCTCAGAAATGGTTAAAATTGTAACAATACCAGCTATTATTTGTAAAAATATAAACTCAAAACTATTTGGAACAATAAAACCTAATAATAGTACTGTTAATACGTGTGTAAAGAGTCCTAACCTTGCATCAAAAAAAGCTTTATGAACCAAAGGTAAAATAACAATTGGTGCAACATAAACATATTTAGCATCGTACTTTACAATAAATGTTATTAGTAAAATAATTAAAACAATATTAAAAAATATAAAGGTAACCTTTGTGTTGTTTTCAAAAATATCTAACCTGTATTTCCTTAAAAATAACAGAATCATTAAAAATGATAATGCTACCAATAATGTATATCCCGAAACAATCCAGGTGTAATTAGATTTACTCCAAACCTGCGATTCAAATTCATTTTTTAAGGAATTTAACTCCATAAACTTTTCCCCTTCAACTATATCTCCTTTAAAAATAATGCGTTCGTTTTCAGAAACAAGACCTTTTGTGTAGGATATTTTACTCAAATTTTCGTTTAATACTTTTTGAGAAAAACTTTCATCAAAACTTACATTTGGCTTTAACTCTTTATACAATATATTTATTACTGCTGTTTCAGTATCATTATAAGGTTGTTTCCCAAATTTGGATTTAATAAAATCTAATATTTGGTTTGATAAAAATATTTTGTGAAGTTGAATTTCCTGAATTTTATTTCCTTTACGTAAGGTAATAATGGTTTGCTCATTTTTTTGCTCACTAGAAGTTTCTAAATAGCCAAATTCATATATTTTATCAATAGTTAAATTTGTTTTTTCAATTAAATTGTTTTTTTCAAATTTTGAAAGTTCAGATGCTTCAACCAATTCCAAAACTAATTCAGTAATTGTACTCTTAACATTTGTAACAATTTCCTCGTTATAATTAAAATAACGTTTTGAAAATTCTTTGGTATCTAAAATTTCCTTATCTATTTCTTCCTGCGATTTTTGAATAGCAAAATCAAATGGTGCATAATAATTTTCGTATTGCCAAGGTTTCCCTTTTTGAAATTCGTATTTAAAATGTCCGCTTTTTGGAAAAAAGTAAACCACTAAAATTACTGTAGCAACATACAAAAGTGCTTTATAAAATAAGGAATGGTTTACAAGTAGTTTATTTATAGTGTTTTTCACGTAGTTTATTTTGCAATTCAAAAATAACAATAATTATTTTATGAACATTTGCAATTATCTTTATTTTTTAAGGTGTCCTCTAATCTTATAGGAGTATTTTTTGCAACCCAATTTTTATAGGTTGTAAATCCAATTTTTTTATAAATAGTATTTATCCTATTTGTTATCATTTTAGTTAAAGCTTTTGGCTTTGCTTTTTGAACAGAAATTTCTTCAATTATAGAATTTAATTGTTTTTGAACTTTTTCTCTTATTTGGTTATTTTCATTACTTAACCAATTTTCAAAAGAATCACTCTTTAAATGTTTATTTATAATAACCGCTGTCATTTGCTTTCCATGTTTTTTAGATTCCTGAATATTTCCGCGTCCGGTTACGGCATTTCCAATAGCAAAAACATTCTCAAGCCCAAGTACTTGATAATCTGCTTCAGCTCTCATTTTTAAGTAATTACGTTCGTAATTTAACCCTTCAATTTTTTCAGGAACACTACCAATTGATGAAATTATCATTTCAGCCTTAATTGTAAGAAAGCTATTTTTAATTGGAACTACTTTATTATTTTTAAGTTCAACATTTTGCAAAACAATACCACTAAGTTTATTATCTTTTTCAATTAAACTAAACGGAATTGCTAAAGGAATAAATTTAAATTGATATTTATCAACGTATTTTTTCAACAATTTTTCTGAAACTTTTTGAGCCTTTTCTTTGCTTTCTTTAGTATCATCTTTTGGAGATTTTAACGGCATAAATTTATCCGTTCGCCTATACACCAATGTTGCTTTTTCTATTTGAAGATCATTAAGGGAAACATTATATTTCTCTAAAATTGCAGTTATTCCCTTTTTTTCAAACGTAAATAAATCAATATTAATTCCTTTTTTTAAATACAATTGCTTTTTAACCAATTCTATCATCACAATTTTAATTACATCTAATGATGCTAAACCTCCTCCAATAACTATTGTATTATTTTTAAGAAAATAATTTTTACCTAAATAATCGCACTCATGTTTATGATTAAACCAATTTATAAATGAATTTTGATAAACAATTTCCTTATCAATAAACTTTTCAATTGTTGGAATTTCTAGAGCTCTATCTTGCCAAGCTCCATTTGCTAAAATAATGGCCGAAAAACCCCAATTTTTCAACAAATCATTAAAACTAATAGCATCGCCAATTTTAGTTAATGGCACAAATTGTATATTTTGGTGATCTAATTTTAAATTTATTTCAGCAATTTGCCGATCTCTTAATTTTATATGCCAGTTTGGTAATCCATCTTCAATTTTTCCGTACGGCAATTTATTCATATCAAAAACCACTACTTTAAATCCGTTCTGCGCCAACATATTAGCAGCTTCGGATCCAGAAATTGAGCCACCAATTATTGCTATATAATGATTTTTAAATTGTTCATTTACCTCCATAATTAGTTGTTTTTGAATCTCTCATGAAATTTATAAAACATACTGCTCTTCAAAGTAATAATTATTACAATAAATAAAGACCAACGCATAATTTAAAAGATTGCTTAAAAATTGCTAAATTCGCACTTGAATTTAATCAAGTATATGAAAGAAGTAGTTATTGTGTCCGTAGCCAGAACTCCAATTGGAAGTTTTTTAGGTAGCTTAGCAAATATTTCAGCTACAAAATTAGGAGCAATCGCCATTAAAGGTGCATTAAATAAAATAAATTTAGATCCAACACTTGTTGATGAAGTTTATATGGGTAATGTTGTTTCTGCTGGATTAGGTCAGGCTCCGGCTAAACAAGCTGCTATTTTTGCTGGAATTCCAAACACGGTTCCGTGTACAACTATTAATAAAGTTTGTTCCTCTGGAATGAAATCTATTATGATTGCTGCACAAGCTATAAAATGCGGAGACGCTACTATTGTAGTTGCCGGTGGAATGGAAAATATGAGTAGTATTCCACATTATTTTGATGGAAGAAATGGTGTAAAATTAGGAAACATTAATGTAAAAGATGGTTTGCTAGTTGATGGCTTAACAGATGTTTACGATGGACAACACATGGGAACTTGTGGTGATTTATGCGCAACAGAATATGGTTTTTCCAGAGAAGATCAAGATAATTTTGCAATTGCATCCTATAAAAAATCTGCTGCTGCGTGGGCAAACGGAAATTTTAAAAATGAAATTGTACCTGTTGAAATTCCTCAAAGAAAAGGTGATCCAATTCTTTTTTCTGAAGATGAAGAATATAAAAATGTACTATTAGAAAAAATACCAACATTAAGACCCGTTTTTAGTAAAGAAGGAACAGTTACAGCTGCAAATGCATCTACTTTAAATGACGGAGCTGCTGCATTGGTTTTAATGAGTTTAGACAAAGCAAATGAATTAGGTTTAAAACCAATTGCCAAAATAAGAGGTTATGCAGATGCTTCTCATGAACCAAAATGGTTTACAACTGCACCTGCAAAAGCATTGCCAAAAGCTTTGTCAAATGCAGGAGTTTCACAAAATGAAATAGATTATTTTGAATTAAATGAAGCTTTTTCGGTTGTTGGCTTGGCTAACATTAAAATTTTAGGATTGAATCCTGATAAAGTAAATATAAATGGAGGAGCCGTTTCTTTAGGCCATCCGTTAGGAATGTCTGGAGCAAGAATAGTTATTGCTTTAACATCCATATTAGAACAAAAAAATGCAAAACTTGGAGCAGCTGGAATTTGTAACGGTGGCGGAGGCGCAAGTGCAATTGTTATTGAACGAATGTAATTAAATTGTATGCTTTACGGAATTTGTAATTTAAGTATTATACCTTTAAGAATTGAACCAAACGACGCCAGTGAAATGGTATCGCAATTACTATTTGGCGAACATTTTAAAGTGTTAGAAACACGAAAAAACTGGAGTAAAATTAGAATAGCTTTCGATAATTATGAAGGCTGGATTGATAAAAAACAATATGAAGAAATTTCAGAAGAAACCTTTAATACTATTGAGAATTCTGTCACAGTTTTAACGGCTGATATTATAGATTTTGCTACAAAATCTGATCAAAGTTTCTTAACCATACCTATGGGATCTTGTTTACCTTTTTATAAGCAACAAAAATTAACTATAAACAATACAAATTATGTTTATGAAGGTAAAATTTTTAATGAAAAATTACCAAAAGCTGCTATTGTTGAAATTGCTTATAACTTTTTAAACACGCCGTATTTATGGGGAGGAAAATCTGCTTTTGGAATTGATTGCTCCGGATTTACACAAATGGTTTATAAACTTTGCGGATATAAATTATTAAGAGACGCATCGCAACAAGCTACACAAGGTGAAGTTTTAAGTTTTATTGAAGAAAGTGAACCAGGAGATTTAGCTTTTTTTGATAATAGCGAAGGTGTTATTACCCATGTAGGAATAATAATGAATGATAACTATATTATCCACGCACATGGTAAAGTTAGAATTGACAGAATTGATCATAGCGGTATTTTTAATATAGACTACCAAAAACACTCACATAAATTAAGAGTTATTAAAAAAATTATATAAATAAAAAAAAGCTCTCAAAATTTTTGAGAGCTTTTTTTTTATAAATATTAAATAATTTATTCGCCTTTTAATTCAGCATACACTGTTTTTATAGCTTCTAATTTTTCATCCATTCCTAAGTTTTCATATAAACCCATTAATGTTTGAACAACACTTATGCTTGATTTGTTTAATTCAAATGCTTTTTCGTAATAAGGAACTGATTTCTCATAAATTGCAAATTGTTGTTTTTGTAATTTATCATATTTAGCAAAATCATTTAAGCTTTTATTCATTTCCTCAATAATTGGACCAGCTTTTTCTATAATTGCAGCTCCAATATTATTATAAGCATCACCATAATCTGGTTTCAATTCAATTGCTTTTTCAAAATATTTAATTGCTTCATCCGTCTTTTTTTGTTCCATATTCATAACTCCCACATTATAATACAAGGTTGGTTCTGTAGGATTCATTTCAATAGCCAATTCTAAACGCTCTTTAAATTTAGCATTATCTCCTAATTTATAATAGATATTTGCTTCATCAATTAATAAAGAATAACTTTTTGGAAATTCTTGTCTTCCCATTGAGATATATTCTAAAGCTTTATCCATTTCATTTAAATCAGATGAATTTTGAGCTAAATTTTTGAAAATTAATTCACGTCTAGATTCTTTAACTTCTGTTCTTGGATTTTCAGCCATTCCTAATTTTACTTGTAAATCCATTGCTTTTTTATCTGGATAAGTAACATCTTTCCCGTCTGCTTTATTTGTAGCAACAAATTCTTCAGCAATACCAGTATAATTCATGTCTAACAATTGTTGGTATAAATCACGAGATGTTTTATACTCTTTTCCAAAGTAGTAAATTAAAGCGGCATTATCTAAAAACACAGTATCTACTGGGCTTAACTTGTATACTTGGTGAAAAAGTTTAGCTGCTTTAGAAAAATCTGCTGGCTCTTTAGATTCAATTGCAGCACTGTACTGGCTTGATGCTTTAGTTGCAATACCATTTACCATTTTACCCGATAAAGCTTTAATTTCATCGGTATATTTAAACGAATTAATGCTTTTTTCAAAGTTAAATAAATCATTAAAAGCAGCTGCAGTTTTATCTACATCCATTTGAGCACCTTCATTTTGATATAATGCTAATCCTTTTAAATAATAAAATTTTGCTTTTGTTTTATCATCTGCATTAGAAATTAAGCCTTCAGCTTGGTTAATTGCAGTTAATGCAGTATTAAAATCGTTTGATTTTATTGCCTTTTCAGCAGTTTTAATTTCGTCTTTCTGACCAAAAACAGTCATACTTAGTAAAAAAGCCGACACTATTATAAATTGTTTTTTCATTTTAATTGGTTTATTATTCTATTCTTATTTATTCTTGATTTGTACTCTCGTCATTATTGTTTTCAATTTCCGTGCCATTCTCAATTCCATCTATGTTTTCAATATCTTCTTCATCTTCATGAGGCACTTTTGCAACTGCTGCAATTGAATCGTTATCTTTAATATTTATTAGTTTTACACCTTGGGTTGCACGTCCCATAACACGAAGGTCTTCAACGGCTAAACGAATTGTAATACCAGATTTATTGATAATCATTAAATCATCTTCATCAGTTACATTTTTAATAGCAACTAAATTTCCTGTTTTTTCGGTAATACTAATTGTTTTTACTCCTTTACCTCCACGGTTAGTAATTCTATAATCTTCTATGCTAGATTGTTTTCCATAACCATTTTCAGAAACTACTAAAATATTACTATTCACATCATCAACAGCAATCATTCCAATAACTTCGTCTTTTTTATTAGCCAATCTAATTCCTCTAACACCCGAAGCATTTCTACCCATTGGTCTTGTTTTCTCTTCTTCAAAACGAATTGCTTTACCTGACTTAACCGCTAACATTATTTGACTGTTACCATTGGTTAATTTTGCTTCTAACAACTCATCTCCATCTTTAATTGTAATAGCATTAATACCATTTGTTCTAGGACGTGAATATTGCTCTAATGGAGTTTTCTTAACTTGTCCTTTTTTAGTAGCCATTATAATGTAATGACTATTTACAAATTCTTCATCTTTTAAATCTTCGGTTACTAAGAAAGCTTTTACTTTATCGTCTTGTTCAAGATTTATTAAATTTATAAGTGCTCTACCTTTAGAATTTTTACCTCCTTCCGGAATTTCATAAACACGCATCCAAAATACTTTACCTTTTTGTGTAAAGAATAACATATATTGGTGGTTTGTACCTACAAATAAATGTTCTAAGAAATCTTCATTTCTGGTTGCAACACCTTTTTGACCGCGTCCACCTCTATTTTGAACTTTATACTCATCTAAATTAGTACGTTTTACATAACCTGCATGAGAAATTGTAACTACTACATTAGAATTTGGAATCATATCTTCAATAGATAAATCTCCACCAGCATATTCAATTACTGATCTACGCTCATCACCATATTTATCTTTTACAGCAATTAATTCTTCTTTAATTATTTCGTAACGTCTTGGCTCATTTGCTAAAATATCTTTTAAATCGATAATTAGCTTCATAATTTCTTCATATTCCGCACGTAACTTATCCTGTTCTAAACCAGTAAGTTGACGTAAACGCATTTCAACAATAGCTCTTGCTTGAATTTCTGTTAATTCAAAACGCTCCATTAAACTCTCACGCGCTTCATCTGCATTTGATGATGCTCTAATAATTTTTATTACCTCATCAATATTATCGCTGGCAATAATTAAACCTTCTAAAATGTGCGCTCTTGCTTCTGCTTTTTTAAGTTCAAATTCAGTTCTTCTAACAATTACTTCATGTCTGTGTTCAACAAAATAATGTATTAATTGTTTTAAGTTTAATTGTTGCGGTCTTCCTTTTACTAATGCAATGTTATTTACACTAAAAGATGTTTGTAAAGCTGTGTATTTAAACAGTTTATTTAAAACAATATTTGGAATTGCATCACGCTTTAAAATATACACAACACGCATTCCATTTCTATCCGATTCATCACGAATATTTGCAATACCTTCTAATTTTTTTTCGTTAACTAAATCGGCAGTTTTTTTAATCATTTCCGCCTTGTTAACTTGATATGGTATTTCGGTAACAATAATACACTCACGTCCTTGAACTTCTTCAATAGTTGCTTTTGCACGTATTACAATTCTTCCTCTACCTGTCTCAAAAGCTTCTTTTACACCATCGTACCCATAGATAATTCCACCTGTAGGAAAATCTGGTGCTTTAATATGCTTCATTAATTCAGAAATTTCAATTTCTCTATTATCAATGTATGCTAAAGTTCCATTAATAACTTCTGTTAAATTGTGAGGCGCCATATTTGTAGCCATTCCAACGGCAATTCCAGATGCTCCATTCACTAAAAGGTTTGGAATACGTGTTGGTAAAACGGTAGGCTCATTTAAAGTATCATCAAAGTTTAATTTGTGATCTACGGTATCTTTTTCAATATCAGAAAGCATATCTTCTGATATTTTTTGCATACGAACCTCTGTATAACGCATAGCTGCCGGACTGTCACCATCAACAGAACCGAAGTTCCCTTGACCATCAACCATCATATAACGAACGCTCCAATTTTGTGCCATACGAACCATAGAGTCATAAACCGAAGTATCACCATGTGGGTGATATTTACCTAAAACTTCCCCTACAACTCTTGCAGATTTTTTGTACGAACCTGTAGCTTTAATTCCTAATTCGTGCATACCAAATAATACCCTTCTGTGAACTGGTTTTAAACCATCTCGTACATCTGGTAAAGCTCTTGAAACTATTACGGACATTGAATAATCAATGTACGCCGATTTCATTTCATCTTCTATATTAATTGGTATCAGTTTTTCTCCGTCTGCCATATATTTTTAATTTATTTTTAGTATCATAATTTAACGTAGCAATATACACTTTTTCATTTTTTTATAAGTCATAAAAGATGTTGTTTTTTTAATTTTTATCAACAATAAAACACACTCTTAAACACTTATTAAACAATTGGTTATCAATAATTTTAATACCTAAAAAAATGTTAAAAAATCAAATTAATAAAAAGTGGGCTTGTTTTTGTGCATAAAAAAGAAAAAAATCAGTTAATTTTACCATATAAACATAAAGAAATGGACGATAATTTTTCACCAAAAGTAAAAGATGTGATTGCTTATAGCAAAGAAGAGGCCTTGCGTTTAGGACACGATTTTATAGGTACAGAACACCTTATGTTAGGAATTTTAAGAAAAGGAGAAGGTAAAGCAATAGATATATTAAATTATTTAGAAATAAATTTAGAGCATTTAAGAAAAAAAATTGAAAGCTTAAGTCCTACAAATCCTTCAAGTGTATTTTCTAATGAAAAGAAAAATTTACACCTAACCAGACAAGCAGAAAAAGCATTAAAAACTACGTTTTTAGAAGCTAAACTATACCAAAGTGAAGCTGTGAATACAGCACATTTATTACTTTGTATTTTACGCAATGAGAACGATCCAACAACAAAGCTTATGCAAAATTTTGACGCATCATACGAAGATGTAAAAAACGTATTTAAACAACTATTTTTTGATGGAGAAATTAATTCTCCAAAAGCGGAAAATCCTTCAGATGATGATTTCGATTCACCAAAATCAAACCCATTTGAACAATCTAAACCTGGAGAGAAAACTCCTTTAAAGAAGTCTAAAACACCTGTTTTAGATAATTTTGGGCGCGATTTAACGCGTTTAGCCGAAGAAGGGAACTTAGACCCTGTAGTTGGAAGAAAAAAAGAAATAGAACGTGTTTCTCAAATTTTAAGTAGAAGAAAAAAGAACAATCCAATGCTTATTGGTGAACCTGGTGTTGGTAAATCTGCCATTGCAGAAGGTTTAGCATTGCGCATTATTCAGCGTAAGGTTTCCAGAATTCTTTTTAATAAACGCATTGTGTCTTTAGACTTAGCCAGTTTAGTTGCTGGTACAAAATACAGAGGTCAGTTTGAAGAACGTATGAAAGCACTAATGAATGAATTAGAAAAAAATGATGATATTATTTTATTTATTGATGAAATTCATACCATTGTTGGTGCAGGTGGTGCAACTGGTTCTTTAGATGCTTCAAATATGTTAAAACCAGCTTTAGCAAGAGGCGAAATTCAATGTATTGGAGCAACTACCCTAGATGAATTTAGAACAAATATTGAAAAAGATGGAGCCTTAGAACGTAGATTTCAAAAAGTATTAGTTGAACCAACTAGTGTAGAAGAAACCATTCAAATTTTAAATAATATTAAAGATAAATACGAAGATCATCACAACGTAACATATACTGATGATGCCATTAAAGCTTGTGTAAAGTTAACAAGCAGATATATGACTGATCGTTTTTTACCAGACAAAGCAATTGATGCTTTAGATGAAGCGGGATCTAGAATACATATCACTAATATTATTGTACCTAAAGAAGTTTTAAATCTTGAAGCTCAGTTAGAAAAAATAAAAGAAGATAAAACTGCTGCAGTAAATGGGCAAAAATATGAAGAAGCTGCAAGACTAAGAGATGATGAAAAACGTGTGGAAGCTTTATTGCAAACAGAACAAAAAAAATGGGAAGAAGCCTCTAAACTAAATAGAGAAATAGTTACCGAAGACAATGTTGCAGAAGTAGTTTCTATGATGACAGGAATTCCTGTTAATAGAGTTGCGGAAGCAGAAACAAACAGACTGCATGAACTTCCTAATTTAATTAAAGGAAAAGTAATTGGACAAGATGATGCTGTATCTAAGGTTGTAAAAGCTATTCAACGTAATAGAGTTGGCTTAAAAGATCCTAACAAACCAATTGGTTCGTTTATATTTTTAGGTCAAACTGGTGTTGGAAAAACGCAATTAGCAAAAGTATTGGCTCGTGAATTATTTGATACCGAGGAAGCATTGGTTAGAATTGATATGAGCGAATATATGGAGAAATTTGCCATTTCTCGTTTAATTGGTGCGCCTCCAGGATATGTTGGATACGAAGAAGGTGGACAATTAACCGAAAAAATAAGACGTAAACCTTATGCGGTGGTTTTATTAGATGAAATTGAAAAAGCGCATCCTGACGTATTTAATATGTTATTGCAAATTTTAGATGATGGACATATTACAGATAGTTTAGGTAGAAGAATTGATTTTAGAAACACTATTATAATTATGACTTCCAATATTGGTTCTCGTCAATTAAAAGATTTTGGAGCTGGCGTTGGATTTGGAACTGCTTCAAAAGCAGCACAAGCAGATGCCAATGCTAAAAGTGTTATTGAAAATGCACTTAAAAAATCTTTTGCACCAGAGTTTTTAAATAGAATTGATGATGTAATTGTATTTAACGCCTTAGAACGTGAAGATATTCATTCAATTATTGATATTGAATTGAAAAAATTAGTAACACGTATTGAAGATTTAGGATACAAATTAAACTTAACTAAAGAAGCTAAAGATTATATTGCTGATAAAGGATTTGACAAACAATATGGAGCCAGACCGTTAAAACGTGCAATTCAAAAATATATTGAAGATGCTTTGGCTGAAGAAATTGTTAATTCTGCATTAAAAGAAGGCGATACAATAAATATGGATTTAGATTCAGAAAAAAATGAACTTACCATTAAAATTAACAAAGGAAAAGGCAAAGATAAAGTAGAATAAATTATTTATTCCTTTTATTAAAAAACTGATTAAAATTTTAAATTTTAGTCAGTTTTTTTTTTATGAAATTAATTTAAAAATTTACTTTTTAAAAATCCAAAACCATACCCTGTAAATTGAATGAGCGTAGTTAAAATACTTAAAAAAGCAACTGTAATACTATTATTTTTAATATATGCATCAACAAAAATAATTGTAAAGTATGCCGCATAAAAACTAATAAATAAATAAAAACTTAAGAATGCCCAAAATATAGAAAATAGCAATCCGATAATAAAAATACTAGGAAACCAATATGTAATTTTTGCAGTTTCTGGATATTTTCTATTTAAAACAGGTCGTCCTTTTCCAAAAGCAAAAGTTTGCTTAAAAAATTGTTTAAATGTGGCTCTTCTTTTATGATATACAAACGCATTTTCAATAAATTGAGTTTCAAATTTATGCTCCCAAAGTCTAAAGGATAAATCAATATCCTCACCTATTTTCATAGTGCTAAATCCTTTAGTTATTTCAAATGCTTTTTTTGATAATCCAAAGTTAAAACTTCTTGGTTGAAATTTATCCACAGCTTTTTTGCTTCCTCTAATTCCACCAGTTGTATAGAACGATGTCATACTATAATTTATAGCTTTTTGAATATTGGTAAAGGAAATATGAGCTGCATCAGCTCCACCAAACGCATCGGTAAAATTATTGCTTAACACCTTTTCAACTTCCTCTAAATAAGGAGCTGGAATAATACAATCCGAATCAAATATTATAAAATAATTTCCTTTAGCTTTTTGCATTCCAAAATTTCGGCTTGCCCCTGCTCCACTGTTTTCTTTAAAAAAATAGTTGATATTTAATACCTCAGAATAGTGTTTTACAACCTCATCTGATTTTTGTGTAGAACCATCTTCAACAATAACAATTTCAAAAGCCTTTTTATAGGTTTGTTTTGTTAAACTCTCTAACAACTCCTTAATTTCTTGAGGTCTGTTATAAACAGGAATAATAATGGAAAATTCTAAATTCACTTAATCTAATTAAAAGACAAATTTACATTTTTTAAAATGAAATAAACTTTCTAAATAGTATCCTTTTTTAATAGTTTAAACTATTTATTTCCTTTGCAAAAAAAAAAGAAGAAACATAAAAGCCGGCTATAAAATAAATTTTCATAATTCTAATTTTATATAATAAGCTACTATTTTAGGTTCAGCATAACGCATTTTAAACCAATCTTTAAAAACGGTATAAAAAAAAGCGAAGATAAAATTATCTTCGCTTTTTAATGTTAAAGTAAAAGTTACAAATTGTATAATCTGTAATTATTACAATTATTTTTTATCCATAAAACCTTGCATAATATTTTGGCTGATTCCCATATTAGAGAAACCACCATCATGAAATAGGTTTTGAAGCGTTACTTTTTTAGTTAAATCAGAAAACATTGTAATAGTGTAATCTGCACATTCTAAAGCTGTTGCATTTCCTAAAGGCGACATTTCTTCTGCATAATTAATAAATCCGTCAAAACCTTTCACACCATTTCCTGCTGTTGTTGGAGTTGGAGATTGAGAAATTGTATTTACACGTACTTTACTTTGTTTACCAAAGAAATAACCAAAACTACGTGCAATAGATTCTAAATATGCCTTATTATCAGCCATATCATTATAATCAGGAAAAACACGTTGAGCTGCCATATAAGACAAAGCCACAATACTTCCCCACTCATTCATTGCGTTTGAGTTGTACAAAACAGACATAACTTTATGAAAAGAAACGGCAGAAACATCCCAACCTTTATGTGTAAAGTCGTAATTTTGACTTGTATAATGATTTCCTTTACGAACGTTCATAGACATTCCAATTGAATGCAATACAAAATCTATTTTTCCTCCTAAAATTTCCATAGATTTATCTACCAAATTTTGAAGATCCTCAACTGATGTTGCATCTGCAGCAATTACTTGCGAACCTGTTTTTGCAGCAAGTTCATTTATAGTTCCCATTCTCATGGCAATTGGAGCGTTTGACAATACAAATTGTGCTCCTTCTTCGTGAGCTCTTTCAGCAACTTTCCAAGCAATAGAATTTGAATCTAAAGCTCCAAAAATAATTCCCTTTTTCCCTTTAAGTAGGTTGTACATATAATTGGTTGTTTGTTAATTATAATTTTCAGTGGCAAATATAGTAAATTCTTAGTTTAATAACTGCTTTGCATGTTCAATTGCAGTAGAAGTAATATTTTTACCACCTAACATTTCTGCAATTTCATTAACGCGCTCATTTTCAGTTAGTTTTTTCAACTGAGTTACTATATTATTATCTATATCTTCTTTATAAACTTTATAATGTTGTTTGCCTTTTGCAGCAATTTGAGGTAAATGTGTAATTGTAATCACCTGCATATTATCGCTCATTTGCTGCATAATATCTGCCATTTTTTGCGAAACATCTCCAGAAACACCTGTGTCAATTTCATCAAAAATAATGGTTGGTAACTTTAAATATTCCGATAAAATTGCTTTTACGGTTAACATAATTCTAGACATTTCACCTCCAGAAGCTACTTTTTTAAGTTCTCCAAAATTAGCGCCTTTATTTGCTGAAATAAGTAATTGCAATTCATCTTTACCGTTTTGATAATATTGATTGCTATGCTTAATTTTAATTGAAAAACGAGTGTTTTCCATTCCTAAATTTGCTAAGGATGTTTCTAACTTTTCAATTAATACTGGAATTGCTTTTTCTCTTTCAACAAAAATAGTTTTTGCTAAAACATCTATTTTTTCAGCAACTTCTTTAACTTCTTTTTCTTTTGCTTTAATTGTAGATGAAGAATTTTGAACTGCATCAACTTTTACCGATAACGCTTCTTGTATTTCTAATAATTCAGCAATTGTTTGTACGTTATGCTTTTTTTGAAGGTTATAAATAAGTTGTAACCTATCATTTAATTTTTCTAATTCTGAAGCGTCAAAATCTACGTTTTCATTTAAATTTTCAATTTCTGAGGCAATATCATCAAATTCAATTTTAACAGCTAAAGCTCTATCATATAACTCTTTATATTCAGGAGAATAGCTAGTAATTTTGTTTAAATTTTGAGTAAAAGCAATTAGTAAAGATTGTACGCCAACTTCTTCATTTAAGCCAATTGCTTGAGCTTCGGAAAGATTTAACTTAATTTCTTCAATATTATTTAATTTATCTAAACTCTGCTCAATAACTTCTTGCTCATCAACAACAAATTTTGCCAGGTTTAATTCATTAAATAAATGTAAATTATATTCGTATTGCTCCTTTGCAACTTCTTGATCTTTTTTTAGCTTATTTAATTCCTTATTTAATTTATTAAACAATACCAAACCTCTTTTGTACGATTCAATTTTTGCGGAATTTTTAGCCAATGCATCTATTATATGAAACTGAAAATTTACATCAGCCAATTCTAAAGTTTGGTGTTGCGAATGTACATCTATTAACAATTCACTTAACCCTAATAAAATTTGTAAGGTGGTTGGAGTATCATTTATAAAAGCTCTGGATTTACCATTTGGTAAAATTTCTCTTCTTATAATTGTCTCCTTTTCAAAATCAATATCATTTTCAGCAAAAAAAGATTCTAGCTTGTAATTTCCAATTGAAAACTGCGCTTCAATTATACACTTAGTTGTAGTATCTTTTAACGTGCCTGAATCGGCTCTTTTTCCTAATACTAATCCTAATGCACCTAATAAAATAGATTTACCAGCCCCAGTTTCACCGGTTATAATAGATAAATTATCTTTAAAATTAACTGAAAGACTTTCAATTAACGCATAATTTTTTATAGAAAGATTTGTAAGCACTTGTTTTTAAATTTTTAAGCAATTTACTTAATTTCTTCCCACTTTGAAGCATTCAATGGTGAAATTTTCAACAAGTTTTCCTTCAATTTAGAAGTATCATATCTTGGACCGTCAGAAAAAATATTTGTAATTTCATCTGCTTTTGCATCCATAAAAACACGTAGTAAAAAAGCATTAGGTCTGGAATCATACATAGATTTTAAAACTAAAATAGATTCGCCAATATTTTCTTTTGCTTTTTTAGCCTGGCTACTCATAATATCTAAACCATCTCTATGGTATTGATACATTACGTTTCTAAATTTACTATACGTAGGAGATAAAATATTATCTATTAGCGTAAACCTAGTTTTGGTCCCATCGTTCTGATTCCAACCAACATAACCACTTTGTTGTGCTTGAGATAGCACATTTTGTGCCATAGAAAAATAACCTGTTCCACCATTTAAAGCAAATGTATCTGCATCCATTCCTAAAATAATATAGTTGTAAAACGATATAACTGAAACTAAATTAGATTCGAATGAGTTTTGGTTAAATTGTATATTTTCATATTCTGTATATTGAAATGAAAAATTATCGTCTTTAAAATTAAAAACTGGTGATAAATAACTTGAATTAAATACCGGGCGCGAAGACTGAATTTGAATATGACCTTTAAAATCATTTCCAGATTGCTCTAAAATTGTAATTGTATAATTACAACTAATACGTTCTTGAGGTTTAAAATTAAAACTTGACCATTGTTTTAAATTTACAAATTCGTTTAATGATGATTCTAAGGTTTTAAAAATATTTTTATTAGAACCTGGAATTTTATCAGCATTTATACTAATTGTGCAATTTAATTCTTGTGCATTTAACTGCATTACCGAAAATAAAACAACAATAATTTTAATAACCCTTAACATTATACCCTTAATTTAATATATGATTAAATATATCTGATGCTACTTCTGCTTTAGATTTTAAACTAAATTCAGAAATTTTTTCAAATTTATCTAGTATTGTTATTTTATTTGTTTCTTTTTTAAAACCCGCTCCCTTGTCATTTAAAGAGTTTAGAACTATTAAGTCTAAATTCTTTTTCTTTAATTTACTTTTAGCGTTTTCAATTTCATTTTCGGTTTCTAAAGCAAAACCAATTAAATATTGATCTTTTTTATTGGCTCCTAAAGATGATAAAATATCATGTGTTTTTACCAATTCTATTGAAATAGTATCGGTAGATTTTTTAATTTTATTCTCAGCAATATTTTTTGGTTTATAATCTGCCACAGCTGCTGAACATATTGCTATATTACAAGTTTTATAGTACTTATGTACTTCATTGTACATATCTTCTGCACTTACAACATCTATTCTATGAATTAAATTATTGGAAACTTTTTCATTAGAAGGTCCGGTAATTAAATAAACTTCTGCACCTAAATTTGCTGCAGTTTTAGCCAATTCAAACCCCATTTTTCCTGATGAATGATTTCCTATAAAACGAACCGGATCAATAGCTTCGTATGTTGGACCAGCAGTTATTACCACTTTTTTTTGATAAAGAGGCAATCCTTTTATAAGGTCATTTTCAATAAATAACACTATATTTTCGGGTTCTTCCATTCTTCCTTCACCTTCTAAACCACTTGCTAGAAAACCTGTTGAAGGTGGAATAAAAGTATTTCCGAAGCTTTGTAATTTTTCTATACTTTGCTTAGTTGTTGGATGTTTATACATATCCAAATCCATTGCTGGCGCAAAATACACCTTACTTTTTGCCGATAAATAGGTAGCTAATAATAAATTATCGCAAACACCATTAGCCATTTTAGATAAGGTATTTGCTGTAGCTGGAGCAACAACCATTAAATCGGCCCATAAACCTAATTCTACGTGGCTATTCCATTCTTCCGTTTCATTATCTCCTTTTTCAAAAAAAGTTGAATATACTGGATTTTGGGAAAGTGTTGCTAATGTTAAAGGAGTTACAAAATCTTTAGAAGCAGGTGTCATAACTACTTTAACGTTTGCACCTGCTTTTATAAAAAGTCTGACCAAATGGGCAGTTTTATAAGCAGCAATACCAGCAGTTACTCCTAATAGTATGTTTTTACCGCTTAAAACTGACATTTATTTTTGTGTTTCTTCAGGGTTTCTATAGTATACTTTACCTTCTAACCATTCTTGTACTGCAATTGCAGTTGGTTTTGGTAATTTTTCGTAAAATTTTGAAACCTCTATTTGTTCTTTGTTTTCAAAAACTTCATCTAAACTATCCGTATATGTAGCAAACTCTTCTAATTTTTCAATTAGTTCATTTTTTAAATCACCACTAATTTGCTCGGCTCTTTTAGCTATAATTGTAATAGCTTCATAAATATTATCTGTTTGAGCTTCAATCTTATTTTTATCATAAGTAATTGTAGAAGTTGCTGCTTTTGTGTTTTTATATTCCATTAGTTTGAGTTTTTATAACCGATAAAGAGTTTTGCTCTTCATTTAAATTAATTAATAATTGTTCCGTTTCTTTTAAATATTCAGAGTTTGGAAAATTCCTTTTAAATTTTTCGTGCGCTTTTATAGCATCTTTTATTCTTTGCTCTTTTTTAATAAAAAAACTATTTACTGCTAATTCATAAGAAGATTTAAATTTTAAATAGTACGCATCTTCTTTGTATGATGTTCCTAAATAATCCTCTAATAAATTGTCAAATGCCTGAATAGCAGAAATATAATCTTCTGTATGATAGTATTGTTTTGCTATTTCAAAAGATTTTGTTTCTAATTTAAATGTTAATTCCTTTATATTTTTATTGGCATCTGTAGAATGTTCAGAATCTGGAAATTTATATAAGAAATTTTGTAATGCATTTATAGCTTCATTAGTATCTTTTTGATCTAAGCTATAAACTGGAGAAGCTAAATAGTAGCTATGTGCTGAAAGATATGAGGCTTCTTCTAATTTAGAACTTTTAGGGTAATTTTTCACAAATTTATCAAAATAATAGGCAGCTAAACTATATTGTTGCGTATTATAATGTGCTTGTGCCACCATATATTGTATACGTTCCATTTGAGGTTTACCTCTGTAACTTGGCGTGATTTTTTCGAATAATTGAATAGCTTTACTGTACTTTTGAGCTTCGTATAGTTCTGTTGCCATTTTATACTGGTCTTCTACTGTACCTTTATTCAATACTTTTTGGTATTCACTACAAGACGTAATGCTTATAGCGACTAATAAAATGAAACTTAAAATTTTATTTTTTTGCATTTGGCAAAATTAGTTATTTATTATGGATTATTAAAATGATTTTTTTACTTCAATAATCCACAAAAATAACTCGCTTTTACATTATATATTGCTTAAGAATCTTAATTGTTTGTTAATTGTTATGCGCCTGGCATTACAGAACTAACAACTGTAAGTTGTTTTATATCATTATCAAATAAATATAAACCACCTTTATCATCTCCAATTAAGTTTATTTTATCTAAAATTGTACGTGCTTGTGCTTCTTCTTCTATTTGTTCAGCAACATACCATTGTAAAAAGTTATGTGTTGCATAATCCTTATCTTCTAATGATATATGAACCAATTCATTAATACTTTGAGATACAAAAACTTCGTGTTTAAACAATGTTTTAAACATTTCTTTTATAGATCCAAATTCAGAAGCTGGTTTACTTAATTCAGAAACAACTGCGCTACCACCTCTTTCATTTATATATTTAAACATTTTTAACATATGCATACGTTCTTCATCAGATTGTCCGTACATAAACTGGGAAATTCCTTCCAATCCTTTTCCTTCTGCCCAAGAAGCCATTGCTAAATATATTTGTGACGATTCCGCTTCAATTTTAATTTGATTGTTTAGCGCTTTTTGCATTCTTTCTGATAACATATCTTTAAAGTTTTAAAATGATTAAAAAAATTGATTAGTAATTAATTACAAAGTTATTAATTTTTTGTTGTAAATCATCTGAAGCTTCCACTAAAGGTAAACGAACATTTTCTGAACAAACATTTAAGGCTTTTAACATTGCTTTTATACCTGACGGATTACATTCTTCAAAAATATAATCTATACTATCCATTATTTTAAATTGTAAGGCATTGGCTTTTTCAATATTACCATTTAACCCAAGCTGAATCATTTCTGAAAAATCTTTTGGTAAACCTTGCGCTATTACCGAAATTACACCAGAACCACCAGCCAACGTTATAGGTAAAGCAATCATATCATCACCCGAAATTACCATAAAGTTTTTTGGTTTATGTTGTAATATTCGCATTGCCTGCACCATATCTCCAGCAGCTTCTTTTATGGCAACAATATTCTCAAAATCGTTTGCTAAACGTAAAATTGTTTTTGGTTCAAAATTACGACCTGTTCTTCCTGGTACGTTATATAAAATTATTGGTAAAGGACTTGCTTCTGAAATAGCTTTAAAATGTTGATATATACCTTCTTGAGATGGTTTATTATAGTATGGAGATACTGAAAGTATTGCACAAAAAGCAGACAAATCGGTGGATTTAATTTCGTTTACAACTGCCATTGTATTATTTCCTCCAATTCCAATTACTAGTGGCAATCTTCCATTATTTGCCTCAATTACTGTTTTTTTAACTTGCTCTTTTTCTTGCAATGTTAATGTTGCAGGTTCTCCTGTAGTACCTAAAACTACTAAGTAATTTACACCATTATCTATTTGGAAATTTACCAACCGTTTTAATCCTTCAAAATCTACCGATTTATCATTATTAAATGGCGTTACCAACGCTACTCCAGTTCCTAATAATTCCTTCATTATAACTTCTTTAAAATCTTTAAATATTTTATTAACTCGTTGTGAAATATACTTAATTCTTCTGGCTCACACTTAACAATAAAATTGTACAAATGTTTGTTTAAATGGCCAAAACCAACTCTAAAAGCAACTTTACAATGCAAACTTAATAAGTTCACATATACCGAGTCAACTTTACTATAGTTTATTAACAAATCGTATTTTTTTGTTAAAATATTTTCTATTTTATTTAAAGGTACAGTTCCGTTCCAACCAAAATCTTTTGCAAAAATAATTCCTTTTCCTTTTTGGTCTTTCTTGGCTTTTTGCTGAAATATAATTGTATCTATAGTAACTTTAGGTAGCTTAAAAAGTTCAAACAGTTCTTTTTCAATTGTTTCCTTTTCTAACTCGCTGTTTACAATAATAAGCACATTACTTATACTTCCTTCTGAGTCAATACTTGACTTTTCAAGAAGTTCTTGCCAATTTTTTCTAAAAAAAATTTGATTGCTTTTTCGTTTAAATCCTGTAAAAATCATCTATATTTACGATTGATTGACAAAATTAATTAAAATCATTAGTATATCAACAATGAAAAAATTTATTATTTACATTTTTATAATTTACATAGCCGCAAGTTGTAAAAGTGACCCGCCTTTTATAACAAAAATTGAAGGGAAACAACTTCCTATTACTGAAGCAATTAAACCTAAAAAAGAAATTGAAGACTTTATAAAACCTTATAAAGAAAGTGTTGATAAAGAAATGAATAATGTACTAAGTTATACCCCTATTAATTTAGTTAGAACAGACGGTGAATTAGAAAGTTCTTTAGGAAATTTAATGGCTGATTTATGTTATTTAAAGGGAAATCCGATTTTTAACAGTAGAACAGGTAAAAATATTGACTTTGCAATGTTTAATTATGGTGGAATTAGAGCTGGAATTACGCAAGGAAATATTACAACACAAAACGCTTTTAATTTAATGCCTTTTGAAAATAGTTTGGTAGTTTTAGAGCTTACTTCAAAAAATATTGAAGAGTTAATAAACTATTTAATTACCGAAAACAAAGCGCATCCGCTTTCTAAACAATTTAATTTAGTAATTACTAAAAAAGGTTACACCTTAAAAATTAACAATAAACCTTTAGATAAAAACAAAACTTATTTTGTACTAACTTCAGATTATTTACAAAATGGTGGTGATAATATGAATTTTTTCAAAAATTCTGTTAGCAGTTATAATTTAGACTACAAAGTAAGAAATGTAATAATAGATTATTTTAAAGAAAATGATACCATTAAAGTTTCTTTAGATGGAAGATTTATGAAAGAAAAATAAGATTATGAAAAGAAGAAATTTTATTAAAAAAACAAGTGCAGCAACAGCCTTATTAACCTTAGGTGGTTTACCATTACAATCATTTACATCATCTTATAAAAAGCACATTACAATATTACATACCAATGATGTTCACAGCCACATAGAACCTTTTGAAAGTACTCATTATAAATATCCAAACCTTGGTGGAATAGCTAGAAGAGCTACATTGGTTGATAACATTAGAAAAGAAAACCCGCATACATTATTATTAGATGCTGGAGATATTTTTCAAGGAACGCCTTATTTTAATTTTTATGGTGGTGAGTTAGAATTTAAACTAATGAGTATGTTGCAATATGATGCAGCAACCATTGGAAATCATGATTTTGATAACGGAATTGAAGGATTATATGCACAGCTTCCTCACGCAAAATTTGATTTTCTTTCAGCCAATTACGATTTTAAAAATACCGTATTAGACACTCACATAAAACCGTATAAAGTTTTTATTAAAAACGATATAAAAATTGGAGTTTTTGGTTTAGGTATTGAGTTAAAAGGCTTAGTTGATCCAAGAATGTATAAAGAAACTGTTTATAAAGATCCGGTTGAAACCGCACGTGAAATGAGCAGAATTTTAAATGAAGAAGAAAATTGCGATTTAATAATTTGCCTATCGCATTTAGGATATCATTACAAAAAAGAAGAAAATAAAATAAGCGACCTAGAATTAGCAGCAAAAACTAAAGATATTGACTTAATTATTGGTGGCCACACTCACACTTTTTTACCAAAGCCAACAGTAACTAAAAATATTGTTGGTGAAAATGTGCTTGTAAACCAAGTTGGTTGTTATGGTTTAAATTTAGGTAGAATAGATTTTTATTTTGACGACGATAAAAATATTGAAAGTAAAGGAAAAAGTATAATTGTATAAATAAATATAAAATAAACAATGCGCATAGAGCAAGATTTAAAATTAGGATTTAAAGATGTAATGATTCGTCCAAAACGTTCAACCTTAAGTTCTAGATCACAAGTAACTTTAGATAGAACTTTTTCTTTTTTACACAGCAATCATCAATGGACAGGCGTTCCTATTATGGCTGCAAATATGGATACCGTTGGTACTTTTGAAATGGCAACCGCCCTTGCAAACCATAAATTATTTACTGCAATTCACAAACATTATTCATTAAAAGAATGGAATACTTTTATGGCTACTGCACCAAAAGAAATTTCAGACCATATAGCAGTTAGCACAGGAACTGGTGCAGATGATTCAAAAAAAATTGCCGCAATTTTTAGTAAAAACCCTCAATTAAAATTTATTTGTATTGATGTTGCTAATGGCTATTCTGAACATTTTGTAAACTTTGTAAAAAAAACAAGAGATCAATACCCCAATAAAGTAATTTTAGCTGGAAACGTTGTAACAGGTGAAATGGTTGAAGAACTATTATTAGCTGGTGCAGATATTATTAAAGTTGGCATTGGACCAGGTTCTGTTTGCACAACACGCGTAAAAACTGGTGTTGGTTATCCGCAACTCTCTGCAATTATAGAATGTGCCGATGCTGCTCACGGATTGGGTGGACAAATAGTTTCTGATGGTGGATGCAAAGTTCCTGGTGATATTGCAAAAGCTTTTGGAGGTGGCGCAGATTTTGTAATGTTAGGTGGAATGTTAGCCGGACATACTGAAAGCGGTGGAAAAACTATTGAAATTAATGGTGAAAAATTTAAACAATTTTATGGAATGAGTTCAGAAACCGCTATGAACAAACACGTTGGTGGCGTTGCTGAATATAGAGCTTCTGAAGGTAAAACGGTTGAAATTCCATACAGAGGTTCTGTTGAAAATTCTCTGCAAGATATTTTAGGCGGATTGCGATCTACTTGTACTTATGTTGGTGCAAATAGATTAAAAGAATTAACAAAAAGAACCACATTTATTAGAGTTCAAGAACAACATAACGAGGTGTTTTCTAAATAATTTTGTAGTTAAATGATATGCTAAACTTTTTAAAAATAATTGTATTTCTAATTTTATTTATAAGCTGTAATAGTACAACTGTAAAAGATAAAGAATCTAAAATAAATTCTGAACAAGAGAACACAATTGTTTTAAAAGATACCACACCCAAAGTTACCGGTATTGGCGGAATCTTTTTTAGATCTAAAAATCCAAAAGAACTAAATGAATGGTACGGTAAAAATTTAGGTTTAGCAATAGATGATTATGGATCGCCTTTTGAATTTAGAAACGCTAATAATCCAAAAGATATTAACTATTTAAGATGGAGTCCTTTTGATGAAAAGTCAGATTTTATTGCGCCTTCTGATAAAGATTTTATGATAAATTATCGTGTTCAAAATATAGAAGGTTTAGTTCGAAACCTTAAAAAGAACGGCGTTAAAATTTTAGATTCAATTCAAGAATATGAATACGGAAAATTTGTTCATCTTATAGATTTAGAAGGAACTAAAATTGAACTATGGGAACCCGTTGATAGTTTTTTTGCCAAAATGGGAGGTCCAACAACAAAATAAACTTAAGCTAAACTCATGTAATTTTAAAAAACTTTCTCGACCAATTGAGAAAGTTTTTTTCATGAAAAAACACATCCTATTAATTTTTAGAATCGTAATTTCAGTAGTATTACTACAAACACTTCGTTTTAAATTTACCGCGCATCCAGATAGTGTTTATATATTTTCTACCGTTGGATTAGAACCTTTTGGAAGAATCTCAATAGGTATTTTAGAACTATGTGCTGCTTTATTAATTCTATTTCCAAAAACAATTTGGGTTGGAGCTTTATTAACGTTTGGAATTATTAGCGGAGCAATTTTAATGCACATAACAATTTTAGGGATAGAAATTAATAATGATAACGGATTATTATTTTATACGGCCTTACTCGTATTTATTTTAAGTGGAATAGTAACTTGGACTCAAAGAAAAAAAATTCCTTTAGTTAATAAACTTTTCCCCTATAAATACTTAAAGGGAAATAATATAGAAACCTAAATTATAACCCAACAAAAAAAAACAATTTAACTTTATTTATTTAAAAATTATATTAATTCCAAGTTGGTAAAATACACTTTTGGTTAAGTTTTTTTAATAGTGGTTGAATTCCATTAATTAAACTTTGCTGCATTACTTTAGAATTGTCTTTATGGCATTGTAAACAAGCTCCAACTAGTAATAATTGTTGTTGTTCTTTTACTGTAAAAGGTCTAAAATCTGTTCTAGTTGAATTTACAACACCCTTTTTAACAGGTTTTAAAAATGGAACCCAAGCATCTTCAGGCAAATTATCATTCGGATTTTGGGCATATTCAGGTGTAAACTCCCAAGTTCCTTTTCCTGCTTTAATTATATAATTCAATTCTCCTTTTCCATAACCTAAAGTTGCCGCATTTGAATGGCAACTTTTGCAATCTCTTGCTTTTGAAATAGTTGTATGCGGCGAATTTGGCGCATATAATCTATGAAAAGAAACATCTTCGCCTATTCTTTTCCCGGCATAACTTCCTTTATCAATAGTTAAAATCATTCCAGGAACTGCAGGCTCAATATGCTTTCCTTCGGAGTTCTCTCTAACTCCCATAGCTGGCAATGACGAAGAAAATTCTGCGACATGTTCCTTCCACTGTCCTTTTACAAACTTTTTATCTAATAAATCAAAAGCACGAGTTTCATTTTTATCAAACTGATTATGGCAACCAATACAACGCGAAGTCCACGAAGAATGGCACGTAGCACAACTTACATTTTTATGCGCATTATCTCTCGAACAAACTTCGGATTGAGGATTTATTTTGTGTATTTTTCCATCTTTTTTACCAATTAAAAAAGCATTTCCTGCAGAATCCAAATATGTATTTACCAATGGATGTCCATCTTTTTTAACAGCAATTATTTGTTTATCAGAATGTTTGTAATCTCTATGTAAAAAAACCAATAAACTTTCTGCATCTAACTTACTATACGGAATTGTATTTGGCTTTCCTTTAAAATGACAATCGGCACATTGTAATTTTACCGCTTGCTCTTCGTGGGTATATTTTTTTCCATCACCCATTACTTCATGAGATGAATGACAATCTACACATAATAAACCTTTTGCATGATGCACATCTTCTTCTATAAACTTATAAATACGTAAATCTTCAAAAGTTTTATAACCTTTTTTACCTTTAATAGCTTCTTCATCCATTAATGTTTCTTGCCAACCCTCATAATTGGTTGAAATTCTACTAGATCGACTATGACAACCAAAACAATGCTCATCTTTTACAAAAATATTAGTAGCCGGATGAAAAGTAGGCAAAGTTTTTTTACCTGAATTTAAATAGATTTCTAATTCCTTTTTAGCATCTTCACTATAATTTAAATGGCACGCATTACAACCTCCTCCTCTACTTAATTGTGTAATATGTCCAAATTCTTTTTTCTCAGCACCTAAATGGCAATTGGCACATAAATCTCTTAAATGCTTATCAGATGCAGAATTCTTAATTAATTTAATATGATATTGATGATTAGGAGAATCTGCCTCTCCAAAAATATATTTATCAACAGCTACAATACCGCTATTGGTTGTCATTAATGAATTTTCAATTTTTGATAGTTCATTAGGGTGACATTTTCCACAGGTTTCTTTGGCATCCGCTAAATTTCCAGGAATTAAAATCATTCCTTTATGAGATTCCTCTTTATCATTAGAAGCGGTATTTCCTAAATGACAACTTGCACAGCCAATTAATTCGGGATTATGGTAAGAAGAATATCCTTTTGTATCTGTATGACAACTTAAACATGATTCTTTAGTTGAGTTCTCAATTTTAACATAATCTTTAGTTTCATCACTATTAATTTGAGATCCTTCTTTTATCCAAATAAACAGGAAAATAATTATTATAAAAATAATTCCTAAAAAATACCAATGTCCACTTTTTTTCATGTAAAAATTGTAATGTTTTACAAATTTACATGATTTTAAATAGCAACAATAATTAAGATTTTCAGCTAAGTATTCTGTAACATATTTCCTCTCAGTTATTTATGTGTTTTACGTTACTTTTGTTACATATATTTTATTGATTACCAAACATTTAATGTAACTAATGTTACTAGACGGAAAACGCATTTGATGACTTTTATCATACATTAAACTTTGTTCAGTAAATATCTTTACATCTATAATAAATAATTAAACTTATGACTACTTCAAGAAGAAAATTTATAAAAATTTCTGCTTTAGGTTTGGGAGGTGTAGCAGCAACTACAACAGCACTAAAAATGTTTGGTGCCAGTTCTTATTTAGATGAATTAGTAAAAGAAAATGTTGCTAAAACCTTTAAAAGAACAGCCACTTATTGCGAAGTTTGTTTTTGGAAGTGCGCCGCTTGGACTTATACAGACGAAGAAGGTTCAATTAAAAAAATTATTGGTAATGAAAATGATTCACATTGCTACGGACGCTTGTGCCCAAGAGGAACAGGTGGCGTTGGAATGTATAATGATGAAGACCGATTAAAAACACCTTTAATTAGAACCACAATTAACGGAGAAGAAACATTTAAAGAAGCAAGCTGGGAAGAAGCACTAGATTTAATTGCAACTAAATTTAAAACAATTAAAGAAACCCATGGTGCAGAATCTATTGCTTTATTAAAACATGGTGCTCCTGGAAAACATTTAGAGCATTTATTCCAAGCATTTGGTTCAGAAACAGTTGCTGAACCTGCTTACGCACAGTGTAGAGGTGCACGTGAAACAGGATTTAGTTTAACTTTTGGATCTTGGATAGGATCACCAGAACCAACCGATATTAGAGATACTAAATGTTTGGTATTAATTGGTTCACACATTGGTGAGAACATGCACAATAGTCAAGTACAAGAAATGTCTGATGCTATTGATAATGGCGCTACAATTATAACTGTAGATCCACGTTTTTCCACTGCAGCAAGTAAATCTAAATACTGGCTAGCAATTAAACCTGCAACAGATATAGCTTTAATGTTATCTTGGATGAACGTTTTAATTAATGAGAATCTTTACGACAAAGCATATATTGAAAAATACGCTATGGGTTTTAATGAATTAAAAGACCATGTAAGTACATTTACTCCAGAATGGGCCTATGGAATTACAGGAATTAAACCCGATGAAATTAGAAAAACTGCCAGAGAAATGGCAGATGCCTCTCCATCTGTAATTGTTCATCCTGGACGTCATGTAAGTTGGTACGGAGATGATTCTCAAAGAGCAAGAGCAATGGCTATTTTAAATGCTTTATTGGGATCTTGGGGACGTAGAGGTGGATTCTATTTTAAAGAAAGTATAAAAGTTCCAGAGTTTCCTTCACCAGAATATCCACATCCAAAATGGACTTGGAAAGAAATTGGGGCTAAATATCCTTTAGCACAAATGGGAATCACATCAGAAGTAATAAAAGCTTCTATTCCAAACCCAGAAAACAAATACCCAGTAAAAGCTTGGTTAGTAGCAGGTACTAATATTACAAAGTCAATTCCACAAAGAAAACTACTTGAAGAAGCAATGGATGCGTTAGATTTTATGGTAGTTATAGATACAATGCCTATGGATGTTACAGGTTATGCCGATGTTGTTTTACCTGAATGTACTTATTTAGAACGTTTTGATGAAATTAGATCTGCAACCAATAGAGAACCTTCTATTGCTGTAAGATTTCCTGCTGTAGCTCCTAAATACGATTCTAAACCATCTTGGTGGATTGCCAAAGAAATTGGAGAAAGAATGGGTGTTGGTGCTTATTTTAATTATACAGATTATAAAGAAGTAATTGAATGGCAATTACAACAAATGGGAACTTCATTTGAAGAAATGGAAAAAATTGGGGTTAAAAATTTTCCGCGAAAATCTGGCCCAATGTATTTAAATGAAAATGCGCCTTATGAATTTCCAACAAACAGTGGTAAAATTGAATTATACTCAAATGAGTTAAAAAACTTAGGTTTTGATCCAATGCCAAAGTATACAAAACACCCAGAACCAGAACAAGGTTATTACAGATTAAATTACGGTAGAGCTCCAATGCACACCTTTAGTAGAACTGCAAACAACCCTAATTTAAACGATTTAAAAAGTGAAAATAACTTGTGGGTAAACCCTAAAGTATCTAAAATTCTTGGTTTAAAAACTGGTCAAGAAGTATGGTTAAAAAATCAAGATGACATTATTTCTACCTTTTCTATAAAAGTGAGAGTTACGGAAAGAGTTCG